>JAEYXG010000342.1 GCA_023428585.1 Bacteroidota bacterium | reverse complement strand
ACCTTACTTCCGCGGAAACGCGAACTATAATGTAGTAGCTTTTACAGCAGCTCAGATACCTGACATTGATGGTCGTAAATACCCAAAGGAATTGGCCGGTGAAGCCCTTTACCCACAGGGTATTCCTATTTATGCAGAACAGGATCTTCCTAAACTGATCAAAGATCTTAAAGTTGATGACTGTGTATTTGCATACAGTGACGTACCATACCCACGAGTAATGAACATAAGTTCTGTTGTAAATGCAGCAGGAGCCAATTTTATTCTATTGGGGCCCCGTGACACGATGATCAAAAGTACCAAGCCTGTTATTGCTGTTGGAGCAACCCGCACAGGCTGTGGAAAAAGTCAGACCAGCCGTCGAATCATCGAGATTATGATGGAGATGGGTCTCAAAGTTGTTGCTATTCGTCACCCGATGCCTTATGGTGATTTAAATGCCCAGAAAGTTCAGCGTTTTGCAACAGTTGAAGACCTCCATAAGCACAAATGCACCATTGAGGAAATGGAAGAGTATGAACCTCATGTAGTTCGCGGTAATGTTATATATTCAGGTGTTGATTACGAAGCTATAGTAAGAGCTGCTGAAAATGATCCTGATGGATGTGACGTAATACTCTGGGACGGTGGAAATAACGACTTTTCATTCTATAAACCCGACTTAATGATAGGTGTTGCCGACCCTTTACGCCCGGGTGCAGAGGTAAGTTATTATCCTGGAGAAGTTGTAGCACGTATGTCGGATGTTATTGTTATCAATAAAATTGATACTGCATCATTGGATAGTACAAATATTGTACGCAATAACCTTGCAAAAATTAATTCCAATGCTATCATAGTTGATGCTGCATCACCTCTAACAGTGGATAAGCCTGAATTGATACGTGGCAAGAAAGTGTTGGTGGTAGAAGATGGACCAACATTGACACACGGTGAAATGAAAATTGGTGCCGGTGTTGTTGCTGCGCTGAAGTATGGTGCTGCTGAATTGGTTGATCCACGTCCTTATACTACCGGTAAACTTTCAACAACTTTTGAAATTTATAAGAATATAGGGACATTGTTACCTGCAATGGGTTATGGTGAAGAACAGGTTAGAGACCTTGAAAAAACCATCGAAAACACTGTATGTGACACGGTAGTAATCGCCACTCCTATTGATCTTAGCAGAATTATCAAGATCAACAAGCCAACAGTAAAAGTTGGTTATGAGCTTCAGGAAATTGGAACTCCTAATTTGACAATGGTAATCAATGATTTTGTCAAAAAGCACAATTTAAAATAAGAAAAAAGGGCTGCCTCAATTGGCAGCTTTTTTTTTGGCTATTTTTGTAAATGTAACATCCACAAACTATATAAAACATGAAAAACCGAAGTCTGGTATCAATTACTGATTATTCAAAGGAAGAGTACCTTAAAATACTTGACCTGGCAGAGGAGTTTGAGAAAAATCCCAAGCAATCAATACTTGAAAAATTTGTTGTAGCAACCTTATTTTTTGAACCTTCAACAAGAACCCGTTTGAGTTTTGAAAGTGCCGCATCACAACTTGGAGCTAAAGTAATTGGTTTCTCGGATGCGTCAAACTCGAGTGTTTCAAAAGGTGAAACATTAAAAGATACCATTCTCACAGTATCTAACTATAGTGATATTATTGTGATGAGGCATCCCCGTGAAGGAAGTGCCCGATTTGCCAGTGAGGTTTCGAAAGTACCCATAATCAATGCAGGTGATGGCGGCAATCAACACCCTACACAATGTTTGCTGGATCTGTTTTCAATTCGGAAAACTCAGGGTAAACTTGACAATCTGAATATCGCATTTGTTGGTGACCTTAAATACGGGCGTACTGTTCATTCGCTGGTGATGGCCTTGTGCAATTTTAATACTACTTTTCATCTGGTCTCCCCAATCGAGCTGAAGTTACCGAGCTATGTGAAGATGCATATCAAAAACAACAATCTTAATTACTTCCAATATACTGATTTAAATGAAGTTATGGAAACGGCTGATATTATTTATATGACACGTATTCAGAGGGAACGGTTTTCAGATCCCATAGAGTATGAGAAAGTTAAGAATGCATATATTCTATCTGCCTCAATGTTAGACAACTGCAAGCCAAACATGCGTATCCTTCATCCACTTCCGAGGGTAAATGAAATTACTGAGGATGTTGATTCAACTCCTCAGGCTTATTACTTTACGCAAGCTTTAAATGGTGTTTATGTTCGCCAGGCTTTACTTGCAACTATATTAGGTGTAAAATAACTTGTTAACTGGAAAGAAAATGGAAAGTAATATTAGAAAAGAGCTTGTAGTATCAGCCATTGAAAATGGTACCGTAATAGATCATATTCCTGCCAAGAGCCTATTCCCTGTTGTTAGAATGTTAAACCTTGAACAGACAGATGGCCAGGTTACCATTGGCTTTAACCTTGAGAGCAAGAAATATGGTAAAAAGGGAATAATCAAAGCAAGCAATCAGTTCTTTGAAAACCGCGATGCCAATAAAATTGCATTAGTTGCGCCAACCGCCACCCTGATAACAATCAGGAATTATGAAGTAGTAAAAAAGCAACAGGTGCAAATTCCTGACACAATAGAACAATTTGTAAAATGTGTTAATCCGAATTGCATAACGAATCACCAGCAGATTACTACTAAATTCTCAGTAATTGACAAGGATGATTTAAAATTGCAGTGCCATTATTGTGAGAAAATAACCGGCAAAAACAATATAGAGATCCTATAGCTATTGCGCGTTTATTGATTTTGCCATTCCTATTGCATTCAGGCGATACGTTATTGTTATCAATGGATGTATAATACTGAATTTATGCCATCTTATATCCAAAAATTGATTAAAGAAGGTGAGCATCAACAGCTTGATTTTAAGTTTGAGGTAAGTGATTCCAAGAAAATTGCCCGAACCCTGGCTGCTTTTGCCAATACCGATGGTGGGCGCCTATTGATAGGGGTAAAGGATAATGGGACAATCACTGGAGTCCGTTCAGATGAAGAATTCTATATGATGGAGGCTGGTGCAAACCTTTACTGCAAACCTCCGGTGGCATTTGAGCTTCATGAATGGGATGAGAATGGAAAGAATGTGCTTGAAATTATTGTTCCGAAAAGTGATAGAGTGCATTCTGCTCCTGATAAGGATGGCGTTTTTAGAGCCTATATAAGGGTTGAAGATCAGAATTTTATGGCTAATGGAGTGCTTCTTAAGGTTTGGAACAAAAGAAAAAATGAAAAAGGTGTCAAGATATCGTTTACACATACCGAACGATCACTTATTTCTTTTTTGGAGGAACATTCAAAAATTACACTCAGCGCATTTAAAAAGTATTCAGGGTTGAATATCAAAAGATGTGAGCATATTCTAGCAGATTTTATAGTGCTTGACATAATAAAGATCAATTTCTCTGAAGCCGGGGTTTATTACACATTAAAACCTGATTTCAGCATCAAATCAACAATTGAATGACAAAAATTGGATTAATTTCTGATACCCACTCATATCTTCATCCTTCCATAGCTGATTTCCTGGCTAAATGTGATGAAATATGGCATGCAGGTGATATTGGCGACCTTGAGACTGCAAAGGCTATCGCTTCCATCAAATCACTTAAAGCAGTATACGGAAACATTGATGGCCAGGATATCAGAAGTTTTTATCCGCAGTATCAATCATTTATTTGTGAGAACCTTCAAGTTCTGATGATTCACATCGGTGGATATCCTGGAAAATATACACAACTTGCAAAAGAATTAATAAAGGAGACTCGTCCCGGTTTATTTATTTCAGGACATTCACATATCCTTAAGGTTGTAAATGACAAGCAAAATAAATTATTGCATCTAAATCCGGGTGCCGCAGGCAAGTATGGTTTGCATCAAGTAATTACAGCAATGAAGTTTATAGTGGATGGAACAGAGATCAGAGATCTGGAAATTCTTGAAATAAATAGAGATAACTATTCGCTCTAGTTGCCGACCAGTAATTGATTAATACTACTACCGAAGCCTATCGGCTGAACGGACCAGCTTTTCATCTTTAATAATAGCCCTATTTGCCAAAATAAACATTACGATTGCTATAAGTATCAGGTATAGACCATAACCATCAGTAAAAACCGCTTCTGTAGCAGTTAATCGACTGATTAGAGGTGCATAGACAAAGAATACCAACACTATCATAATAATAGTCATTAGGATACAGAGTTTAACGATTTTGGACTGCAAAATGCGTTTTTTGTAAACAAATATTGATACAATGCCAATAAGTGCTATTAATCCATTAAAGATGGCAAGAGGAAGCACCATTGTGCTTTTAACGACCGGCTCTACACCAGGAGTGAGAGAAGCAAGGTGCGTTAAATATAATTTGCTATAGGATAATTCAGATAGATAGCTTGCCAAAGGGAAAAAGTAGAGAGCTATCAGGGCAATGGTTGCCAAAGCAAGATATGCAGTTTGAATTCGCTGTATCATGATGTTTGATTTGAATTGCAAAGATAATAAACCACCTCCATTTATGTATTGCACTCTTATAAAATCTTAAATTGCCTATTTTTGTCAAGCTATTTCCAGATAAGGATTATTGAATAACACAAAACAACCTTCAGAGACTAATGAGCATCAAACTAATATTCAGGTTGTTATTAGCATTTCTACTCCTCCAAATTGGATTCTATATTTATAGTCTTGTAGGAAGGGCTCCTGACATAGATGATGCCTGGATTGGCGAACCGGCATATTGGATGCTCAAAGATGGATATGCACGGTCAGAGTTAATGCGTGGTTGGACAAGTCAGGATGAACGTATTCTAATACATCACAAACTGATTACTTTAATGGGCTTCTCTGTTATGAAGGTTTTTGGATTTTCATTATATTCATTGAAGGTAGTCAGCCTGTTTTTTTACATTTTGTTTCTGGGATCATTTTACTATATAACTGTTTTAAAGCAGAAGATACTTAATAGCCGACAGTTTTTAATAGCTATAACAATATTATTTACTTTTCATTATACTTTTAAATTCTCCTTTATTTTTCGACCTGAAATCACCATGATGTTCCTTACATTCATAGCTTACTTTTTATTGGAAAGGAGTGTGAACAAGGATAAGCATTCAATGATATTGGCATTGCTTGCAGGAATTTTAAGTGGACTTGTTGCCGTGGCGCATCTTAATGGGTTGGCTGTTATTGCAGCAGGTGGGATTTTATTGCTTTTTAACAGGAGATGGAAGCAAATTATCCCGTACTCGATAGGAAGTGTGATAGGATTTAGCCTGTACTTTTATGACTTTACAAGGGATTATGGATTGGCTTTCTGGAAGAGCCAGTTATTTCAATCAGTACTTGGTGAGAGTCCTGAAAAAGCAAATGTAGTTTTATATATGGCCAACAGCTTATTAAAGGAACATATGCGCTTTTTTCATGATGGAAGTATCATTGGCTTCAGCCTATTATTTCTATTAATGTTTATGGCCGGATATAAGTACATTAGGTCAAATTATAGGATCATGTTACAATATACTGTGATTCTGATGGTAGTAGTAGCCTTGCTTTTTACTCAGAAATCACGGCAATATATCTTGATTTATCTACCATTCCTGGTAATATTTGTATCAGTAATATTAGATAAAATGATTTTAAGACGACATGATCTTTCCGCCTGGATATACAAGAAAGGATGGGTAGTAACAGTTGTTCTAGTGATTTTAATCTTTATTTTGGGATCAACCTATTACAACTATAGGACTGCAAAGGATAAATTCAATCCTGATAATGTCAGGATGGTCATAAATTCCAATATTCAGAAGAATACAGCTCAATTAAAGATAGTTGCCCCTATGGAATTTATTTTTAATGAGGTTCTTTATTTTGAAAGCATCCAGGGTGAACGTCTTTATACAACTTTGCAGCAATTTGATAACTCAATTACAGGTTCAGGCTTCCTTGATAAAGCAAGGACTTTTGATATTGATTATATAATTTTATCAGAACCGTATATTGAAAATCTCGGAATGAGTAAATTGAAAAAGAATGAGGTGCTTTCCGGTTATAGGCTAATATATTTGACGCCCACTTTAATAATTCTTCGAGACGAGCTTGGCAAATCTGTTGGAAAGGATATAGAGGTGTCCATGGTTTCAAAAAAAGAACCATAGAATACAATCCAGTATATTATAGATGATAAGCCGATAACCTGTGAGGATGAAGATATAAAGCACGAGGAAATAATAAATACGCGATTGGTAAAATGCTTAAAAGCAATAGCCTATTTCTCTTCTTTAATCATTCGTTCGAGAGATTTATCGTAGTATTCTTCAGCAACTAGAAATCCAGCTGACCAGATTTCACGTTTTTCGGCTACACCTTTATCATTAAGGTGCATCCAAACACCATCCTTTAGGTTGTTCTTGTAAGGGCCGGAAATAAATATCAATCCATTGGGATGGTAAAAAGTAGCAAGGCCTTCTAACTTTCCATTAATATAGGTGGCTTTTGTTTTTAGAGGGCCATCATAAAAATATTGCAGCCATGGGCCATTCTTGACTCCCTCAACGTATGTTACCTCTTCAAGCAATGCTCCATTGCCATAAAATGTACTCCATTGCCCATTAGGGATTCCATTATCATAGTTCTCTATTGATATTACAATGGAGTCCTGGTTGTAATATTTCCAAATCCCAGTCTTCTTCTCATTTTGATATAATCCCTCAGAAATCATTATTCCTTTCTGATAGAACTTAGTATATGCTTTTCCCCCGTTTTCAGTGAATAATGTTCTGGCTTTAATCTTACCTAAAGAATCATAATAGACAAATTCACCATCGGGAATATTGTTGTTGAAGTTGCCTGAGTAAAGTAGGGTTCCCTTGGCGTCCTTCTTTTGCCAGAAACCTTGCTTAAATCCTTTGGAATCAGTGATGTTCGTATCCTGTTGAGCATTAACAAGAGTGCCCAGCAGGAATAGTGAAAGTGATAAAAAATAGAATCGGATATATCTGAAGTTCATTTTTATTGATGCGATTAAGGGTTATGGTTAAAGATAGGAGGACACTGGTGTGATTAACAGTTTCGTATCTTTGTTGGCAAAATTATAAAAACTTATTGCAATAGTCGACAAATTATGAATATCTATCCTTCTAAATTACTTGAAGAAGCTATAGTAGAACTGGTAAAATTACCCGGCATTGGAAAAAGAACTGCCTTAAGGTTGGCAATATGGTTGCTAAAGCAAGAACCATCAAGGGCTCAGGCTCTCGGCAATTCATTGATAAATCTTAGGAACAGTATAAATTATTGTAGTATATGCAATAATATTTCGGATGGGGATATCTGCAATATCTGCGCAGATGAAAAGCGCGATAGGGAGATTATTTGTGTAGTTGAGGATATAAGGGATGTAATGGCAATAGAGAATACAAATCAGCACAAAGGTGTTTATCATGTTCTTGGTGGAATTATTTCACCAATGGAAGGGGTCGGGCCACAGGACATTAACATTAATGCTTTAATCAATAAAACAGAATCAGGAGAAATTAAGGAAGTGATTATGGCTCTTCCTTCAACTACTGAGGGTGATACAACAGCATTTTATATTTTCAGAAAAATACAGAAGTTTGTTCCTGTAATTTCAGCAATTTCCCGAGGAATTGCTATTGGTGATGACCTTGAATACGCAGATGAAGTAACACTGGGAAAGTCCATCAAGAATAGAATTCCATTTGATAGAACAATTTAATTCCCATCTCCAAATAAATTTTAACAATTTAATTAGTGATTATATATTACCTTATATTTTAACATAAATGATGATTCAAGAACAACTTGCTTTTAAATCTATTAATGCAATATTTGAACTTTTTGGTACAATACTGCCAGCTAATGATATTACTATTCAGAGGACGATTCCAAATTTCAGAGAACAAGGCGATTATTCATTAGTTGTTTTTCCATTGCTTAAAATCTCAAGAAAATCTCCCGAAGAAACGGCAAACCTTATTGGCAATAAGATGATGGAGAACACTCCGGAAATTGAATCATTCTCAGTTGTTAAGGGTTTTCTAAACATCAAGCTAAAGGCCTCTTTCTGGATTTCATTTCTACTTGAGAACTATCATTCAAAATATTATGGGTTGGCAGATAACCAAGTAGATGAAACAATTGTTGTTGAATTCTCATCACCCAATACAAATAAGCCATTGCACCTGGGGCATATACGCAATAACCTACTTGGTTATTCTGTTACAAAAATTCTTCAGGCTAATGGAAAGAAAGTAGTTAAAGTTAATCTAGTAAATGACCGAGGCATCCATATTTGCAAATCAATGCTAGCCTGGAAACTTTGGGGCAATAACTCAACGCCAGCTTCTACAGGTAAAAAAGGGGATAAGCTTGTTGGAGATTATTATGTTCTTTTTGATAAGAAATTCAAGGAAGAAATTGCTGAATTAAAGTTAACAGGACTATCAGAAGAAGATTGTCTTGCGAAATCAACACTTATGGCCGAGGCTCGCAAACTATTGGTACTCTGGGAACAGGGAGATAGCGAAACCAGAGATTTGTGGACTATGATGAATGGATGGGTGTATGATGGTTTTGATATAACTTATAAGAGTTTAGGAATTGACTTTGATCGTATCTATTATGAATCAGACACTTACCTATTAGGGAAGTTGATAGTAGAAGAGGGTTTGCAAAACGGAGTGCTTTTTAGAAAAAGCGATAATTCGGTATGGATTGACTTGACAAATGATGGGCTTGACGAAAAACTCCTATTGAGAGCGGATGGAACATCAGTATATATGACCCAGGATCTCGGGACTGCCCAATTGCGTTTTGAAGACTATCATCCTGATGGCCTTATTTATGTGGTTGGGAATGAACAGAACTATCATTTTGATGTATTGAAAATTGTTTTGAAAAAGATAGGTAAGAATTGGGCAGATAGAATTCTTCACCTTTCTTATGGAATGGTTGAATTACCTGAAGGCAAAATGAAATCTAGGGAAGGTACAGTGGTTGATGCTGATGATCTGGTAGAGGAGATGGTTTCTACAGCAAAAGAGATGACGCTTGAACTTGGGAAACTTGATGATTTTGAAAGTGAAGAAGCGATAGACCTTTACCGTAAAGTGGGCTTAGGGGCTTTGAAGTACTTCATTCTTAAAGTAGATCCTAAAAAGAATATGGTATTCAATCCATCTGAAAGCATTGATTTTAATGGAAATACAGGTCCTTTTATCCAGTATACCTATGCGCGTATCAAATCTGTTTTACGTAAAGCCGGGTTGATGGACATCAACTTTAATAGGGATCTTGACATACAACAAAAGGAGATCAGTCTTCTTATACTTAATTATTCATTTCCACATATAATCAAGCAAGCCGCGGAGGAATATTCCCCATCGGTAATTGCCAATTATCTATTCGAATTAGCAAAGGAATACAATCAATTTTATCATGAGTATACGATACTTAAAGAAGAAGATGATCAGAAGAGGAGTTTTAGGTTGGCTTTATCACTCTTCACTTCAATGAACCTTCTAAATGGCATAAACCTACTTGGAATTGAAATGCCTGAGAGGATGTAAAATTGACTTGGAGGAATTAAAAAAAAGGCTGCTTCCGGGGAAAGAAGCAGCCAATTTAATCAGGTAAGAGAGGGAAAATTATGAAATCATTGTTTCATATATATAGAAGACAATTTTTTTGACTTTTACCCTAAACGAAAAAGGATTTATTTTTTAAATCATTAATAATCAGATTTATAGATGTTTCAATAAAATTAGAGCTGCACTCACCGAGTGCAGCTCTAATTTTATTGAAAATCAAGAATATCAATCAGTGTTATCTGATACTGATTTTACTTGTAATAACACCTTGTTTTGTGGTTAAACGAAGCATATAAAGACCCGAAGGAACTTCTGAAACATTCATTGAATATTCATTATCATTGACAACTGATTCCAATAGAACTTTACCTGAAGTATTGAGGAGGCTCAAGGAAACAATTTCAATATCGCCTTTAACGTTCAATTGACTTGAGGTAGGGTTAGGATAAATGCTGAAATGTTTAGCAATGTCCTGGTCCTTAATTCCGGTTGAGAATGTTATAGCAATATCATCAACCATGAAAATGAATCTATCGTTTGAAACACATTGTACACCGACATAAACCTCTTGGCCGCTATAGGCTGAGAGATCGTATTCAACGTTGGTCCAAGCATCAGCGGGTGCTTGAATTGGACCAGCAACAGTTACAAAACTTGAAGGATTCATATCAGTAGTTGATACGACTATATTATATTCTTCAAGCCCATATTGATCAGTATATGATTTAACCCACAAATTTATTTTAGCATCATCACCCATCAATAATTTTGGTGATATAAGGTAATCATTATTTGCTGGAGTAATTGATGCAAAACAAGCGCCTAAACGTGCACCACCATGTGCTTCCATTCCAGTTACAGCCGGAGTGGTTGTAAGAGGATTAAATACTAGGTATCCCATAGGCTCACCGGCATGTGGGAAAGTAATCCCGTCAATACCATAAGTATTACTGCCATCAACGTCAAGGTTAGTCCAAGGAGTTATATCAAGAGTAAAGTCAGGGTAAGGTTCAAAATCCAATATTAAGGTATTCCCGGTGCTAATTACAGCAACGGCAGCATTTGAATTAGCTGATTCTCCCTCGGTATAGACAGCTCTTGCATGATATTCATAAGTTCCGGCTGCCAAGCCATTATCATCATAGCTTGTTTCTGTAATAATGGTTGCATTGATTTTTGCACCATTACGGTAAATGTTGTAACCCAACAATTCCCTTTCACCACCTCTAACCACATTTGGCATAGGGGTGTTGGCAGCTGTTATATTCCTTGAATGGATACCTGTAATAGCAGGATTCTGGATGGAAACAGGCTTCTTACCCGGGGCTCCAATATAGAAATCGTCAATCAATAGGAAAAATGCATCCTGTGAAAGGCAATTGATTGCAACATATACTTCCTGACCTGCATAGCTTGATAGATCGTAAGTAAATTCGCCATAAGCATCAGCGGGTGCAGTAATATATGACCCTTCACTGATAACTGTAAAAGCTGAAGGATCAGTAGTTGTGGTAGAAACTGCAACTGAGAAGCGCTCAAGTCCATATTGATCAGTGTAGCTCAATGCCATAAATGATGCAATATCACCGGTATTGATTAATCTTTTAGGTGAAATTAACCAGTCGTTGTTGAAAGGAGGAGGGACACTATTAAAGCAAGATGCAGTTTTTTCTCCTGAAAACGCTACATTTTCACTCATTGCCGGATCGGTTGCCAGTGAGTTGAATATTATGAAGGATTGAGGATCTCCACCATTTGGCCAGATATACCCATCAATAATATAAGTATTTGCTCCATCAACATCATTTGTTGTCCATGGTGAAAAATCGAGAGTGAAATTATCGTATGATTCAAAATCATCAAAGAAAAACTCTCCGGTTGATCCACCAGGAGCATTCCATGTCAAGTGAACATTGTTGCCGGTAACAGCAGCAGCCAGATCCGTTGGCGGATCAAGGGAACTCTGAACATTCAGGGTTACAGGTACTTCTAGCGAAGTATTGTTTATACTGTTGTTGGCAATAACCAAGGCAGAGTTGTATGTTCCAGAGTTCAAGCCCGTAGCATTCAGAGTCACGGTTAGCTCTGTTGATTCTCCAGCTGGGGTGGTGCCTGAAGAAGTACTAACGCTCAACCATTCAGGAGTGCCATCAAGCGTAATTGACCACTCAAGTTCTGCATCTCCATTATTTAATATAAAGAATGGAAGATTCTCAGTTGCATCTGGTGCGAGAGTAGATGTAATGGCTGATGGATCAGCAACTATTTGAGGACCCGGAGCAATGCCCAAGGTTCCAAGCATACGGAACATACCACCATTATTTTGATCTTCATTAAATCCACCGGCATAACCCACTGAATTATTATAAAAATCAGTAGCCAGAAATTGTCTAGCAGAAGTTCCGGGGAAGCTGGTCCACGTTGAGCCTGCGTCAGTTGAATAAGACGCACCAATTGTTCCGGAAGCTCCGGTACTTACATATATACCATTGCTTCCCGGTATTGAAGTCAAATCATTGGTCATGTATGGTCCTGCAGGAGTGAAAGTTTCCCATGTCGATCCTCCATCAGAGGTGCGACGATAGGAGATTGGCGCAATGGTCTGGGCAACTATACCATTCAGAGGATCAGTGAAGGCAATAAGGTTTATACCGCCATTTGTAGCTGGAGTAATATTAGCATTAGTTACTCGCCAGTTAAATCCGCGATCGTCAGAAATATAAACTTTGCCTTTATTTGTGCCAAACATAATAGTATTTTCACCGGCAGTTTCTATGACCGATGTCCATCCTCCTTCACCTGATGCAGGAGTTCCACCGGTAATATTTGCTTGGGGTACCCTTTGCCAGGTAGATCCACCATTAGTAGTAGTATAGATTTCAAAATAGCCATCTTTCACATCACCATGGCACATACCTTCCTGTTCATTCCAGAAATATACATTATTAGCAAACGAAGTTGAACCTTGAAGAGCGCCCGGCAACTGTGTCCATGTTAGTCCACCATTGGTGGTTTTATAAATTCCGCAGGTGTTATTCTGAGCAGCTACACCATTATATAATGCAACATAGGCAATGTTTGCATCGAGCCCACAAATATTCCCAATTCCATAAGTAGTTCCACCCAACACCTGACCAGTGGTCCAGGTTTCGCCTCCATTAATTGTGCGTGTAAACTCATTGATAGTAGATCCGGTACCTGAACCATCATAAGCAGCTGCCCATGCAACATTTTCATTTACAGCATGCAGGTAATTGATGCCACGCGAAGGTGATGTAAAATGAGAATTCTGAACTATCCAGGCAGTGGCATTATTACCTGGTACAATTCCTATTATTACCCTATTATCGTCATTAAAGTTACTTCCACCAGGATTCAGGGCACCAATGGCATAATAGCCATTAAATGAACCTGACCAACCCCAATTAAAGTGAAACTTATTGTCACTAAGTCTATAACCATCAAGAATCCATGCATGTCCACCACTTGCGGTGCTTGAACCTGCATAGTAAATTGGTTGTGATGCATCAAGATCAGCTCTCAATAAAGCATACCAATCATCAATAACAGGATAATCAGATTTTGATTCAAGATGACAATTGCCATCATAATTGAAATAATTGATAAGTGCAAAGGGTACATCATCGCTATAAGCTCCAGAACCATCAACTCCATACTGCATATTTACAGAAACGCCGGCGTGGTACATCAAGGTAGCAACGGCTGCATTTGCTGAAGTAACATTATTCGGCATAGCAGCATAATTGTATGTAGTATTAGCAAAATCAGCGGTTTGAACACCGTAAACCGGATGAGTATATGTATGATATCCAACACCATTCACAGGCCATTGGTTATATTTCATCAGTACTGACATGGTTGTTGCAACGCAACCTGTCCAGACGCGACCACAAGGTCCTCCCGTTGCAACTGGACATTGAGCATTGTAATAGCAACCTTGATCCCAATTGGTTTCTACAAGCGCAGGTACATCAAGAACTGACCGGTCTATTTGATTTGATAGAATCTGGTCCCACTGAGGTCTTGTACTCTGGTTACTCATTTTGGCTGTGCTTAGCTCGGCAATTGCTTTACTGTAGTTTTCCAACCAGGACTTAGCAGCAGGGTTAATATTGTTCTGATCTACATTTCCTTCATAAGAATATCCGAGAACAGGAATTGAAGCATCATCAGCAGCCACTATTACAAAACCGCCTGATTTAAAAGTGAAGGTGTAAAATGTGACTAGTCCGTTATAGGTAGTCTCAAATTCTCCGGCGATTGAGTAGTCAGAGATGTTTGATGGAGCATTATGCGAATATTGGATAACCGCAACTTGCTCTGCTACCTTCTTATCTACGGGATTTGCCATCAAAGCCACCGTAAGAAAAGAAAGCGCCAGTGTAATGATTTTTTTCATCATTGTATGGGTTTTAGTGAATATTTATTATGTTAAGTTTATTTTGGGATTATCATCAGCAACAACAAAAATAAAACAATAATATTACGATCATTGAGAAAGCAGATAATTTTTGGATAAGGTTTTTGAAAGCCTGTTTGTTGTCAGTTAACCAATAGGTTACAGCCCATAGATTACAATAATAACTTGAGGCATAATCTAAAGGGAAAAATCAATGTCACAATTTACTATAATTTATCAAGACTAATCAGTTGTTCTGGAGAATCAATTAAGAGAGTAGGTGATTCACTGCTAAGTTCTGCTTTTGAGCCATAACCGTATAGAACAGCAGCAGAGGAAACACCGGCAGTTTTGGCACCTCTAATGTCATGATACCTGTCGCCAATCATAATAATATTACCTGAAGGTACAATATTCAATTTATTCAAAGTGTACTTTATCAGTTCATGCTTATCGCTTCTGGTTCCGTCAAGCTCACACCCTGATATAACAGTTATACTATCACAAAAAGGCAATGATTCTACGATTAATTTTGCGTATACTTCAGCCTTTGAGGTCACTACGGACAGATTATATCCTTTTGATCCCAGGTATTTGATACTATTGGTTATGCCATCAAAGATATCATATTCATACAAACCGGTTTTGCCATAATATTCCCTGTAAATAGCTGTAGCTTTCTCTGCGTCATTGTCAGAAAAGCCAAAGAGTAATTTAAATGAATCTCTGAGAGGTGGGCCAATAAAAGGACTTAGGTCTGCAGGTCTAAAAGTCTCAGGTATCCCCATCATGTTAAGTGTATGATACACGGCATTGAAAATACCTCTTTTAGAGTCAATTAGAGTTCCATCAAGGTCAAATAATAAATGAGTATATCTCATTGGAATATATTTATTCAAGTGATCAAAGTTAAGAATATTAGGATGAAGTCAACTTTTAATGACTCAAAAGGTTTATTTCAGCAATGCTACAAATATTGTATTTTTGCCAACCATATTTTATTTTTAATGAATTTAAAGAGTAAGTTAGATCATCCTGTTTTCAACATCGTTTCGGAGATAGCCCAACGTACAGAGACGGAAGTATATGTAATTGGAGGTTATGTTCGTGATCTTTTGATCAACAGAAACTCAAAGGATATTGATTTTGTCGTTCTGGGTGATGGCATTGCAATGGCAGAAGCTGTTGCCTCCCGAATTGAGGCGGTGCATAAGGTTAGTGTTTTTAAGAACTTTGGTACAGCCATGATTCATTATAAGGATATGCAGATTGAATTTGTAGGAGCCAGGAAGGAATCATATCATTTCGATTCCAGAAAACCTGTTATCCAATCAGGCACCCTTCATGATGACCAGAACAGAAGAGATTTTACAATCAATGCAATGGCAATAAGCCTTAATGGTCAGAATTATGGAGATCTGATTGATCCCTTCAATGGAATTTCTGACTTAAAGATAAAGCTGATAAGAACACCTTTGGATCCTGAGATGACATTTTCAGATGATCCATTACGTATGATGAGGGCAATAAGATTTGCAGCTCAACTTGAATTCTCAATCTTGCCCCAAACACTGGAAGCAATTTCTACAAATAGGGATCGTATCAGCATTATCTCGGCTGAAAGGATTAGTGAAGAGATAAATAAGATAATAAAGACAGACCGGCCTTCAGTTGGTTTTAAGCTTCTGGAGAAGACAGGACTCCTCACAAAGGTGTTCCCACAGCTATCAGCCCTTAAGGGGGTGGAAAGTATTGAAGGGAAGGCCCACAAAGATAATTTTTACCACACACTTGAGGTGCTGGATAAAATTTCCTGTAAAACAGATAATCTCTGGTTGCGTTGGGCTGCCTTGCTTCATGATATTGCAAAGCCAGTAACAAA
Organism: Bacteroidota bacterium; assembly: GCA_023428585.1. Classification (GTDB taxonomy): domain Bacteria; phylum Bacteroidota; class Bacteroidia; order Bacteroidales; family Lentimicrobiaceae; genus Lentimicrobium. The sequence goes on along the minus strand of JAEYXG010000342.1, from coordinate 14,356 downwards.
AAAGTTTAATCCCGAAACGGGTTGGACATTTCATGGTCATGAAACGAAAGGGGCACGGATGGTAGGACAAATCTTCAGGCAATTGAAACTGCCACTTAATGAAAAGATGAGGTATGTTCAGAAGATTGTTTCATTACACCTCCGTCCGATAGCCCTGACTGAGGAAGAAGTTACAGACTCTGCCATTCGTCGGCTTTTGTTTGAAGCAGGGGAGGAGATTGAAGACTTAATGACACTTTGTGAGGCAGACATTACATCAAAAGATCCGCAAAAAGTTAAAAAGTACCTTAATAACTTCCAACAGGTTCGAATTAAGCTTAAGGAGATTGAAGAGAAAGACAATCTTCGCAATTGGCAACCTCCCGTTACCGGTGATGAAATCATGAAGGCATTCAATTTAAAGCCTTGCAAAGAGGTAGGTGTAATTAAATCAGCCATTCGAGAAGCGATTCTTGAAGGTAGTCTTGCAAATGAACACGATGCAGCATACCTATTTATGATTAAGGAAGGCGAAAAGATGGGACTTAAGCTGCAAAGATTAATAAAATGACTGTATTTTTCAACCGATTTGGCTATGATTTGTTTTGCTTTTTTGCCTAAAAACACCTAATTTTACCTCTGATATCAAATTCTAATTTTTGAAAGCATGCATTTGTACAGATTCAGACTTTTATTTGAAGAACAGGATGAATTCCTGCGCGATTTTGATATTCTTGCCACTCAAACTTTTCTTGATTTTCACAATATAATTGTAGAATCAGTGGAGTTGAAGGGCAACGAGTTGGCTTCCTTTTTCATTTGTGACCGGAATTGGCGAAAAAAGAAGGAGATTACTCTGATTGATATGCAACAAAATGATGAAGATCAATTTGATGATTCGGACGAAGAGGAGCAAGTCAATGCCAGATTGAATAAAATACCAACCTTTGAAATGGCAAAGGTTAAAATCAAAGATATAATTGATGATCCGCACCAGCGTCTGCTTTTTGAATATGATTTTCTGAATCCCAAGACCTTCTATATCGAATTAATGAAGATTATTGATGCTGATATCAATGAGAAATACCCGAAGTGCTCAAAGAGTGTAGGTAAATTGTTGCCTTCAGCGATGGCAAATCTTCCATTCATTGCCGATGATGCCAGTGAAATTACATTGCCAGGTGAATTTGATGAAATTACTCAAACTGATGATGATATCGATAATGGGAATGATGATTTTATTATTGATACTTCGACAGAAATAGATAAAGAATGGTAGGTGATAACTTACCTGATAAACCTGCAAATCTTATAATAATTGCCGGCCCGACTGCAGTTGGAAAGACATTAGTCGCCATTGAGGTTGCAAGGCATTTCAACACAGAGATCATTTCAGCTGATTCAAGGCAATTTTATCAAGGCCTGAATATTGGTACTGCGGCCCCTACAAAAGAGCAGCTCAGTCTGGTTAAACATCATTTCATAGGCCATTTGAAACTTGAAGATTATTATAATGTTTCAATGTTCGAGACTGACGTAATTAATCTCTTGTCCGAGAAGTTCAAGGATAAAAGAAATATAGTGCTTACAGGAGGATCAGGCTTATATATAAGGGCAATTACTGATGGGATTGATGATCTTCCCAACATAGATACTGCAATAAGGGAGAAATTGCAGGTAATCAATAGCACTGAAGGCTTGCCAACTCTACGTAGAATGCTCTTGCTTTATGATCCAGAATACGCTCAGCAAGTTGATCTTGCTAATCCAAATCGAATAATCAGGGCACTTGAAGTCTGTTTACAAACAGGTAAGTCATATTCATCCCAACGACTTAATAATAAGCCAATACGCAATTTCAATATTATTAGGATTGCACTTGACTTATCGCGCGATAAACTTCATGAACGAATCAACCACAGGGTTGATCAGATGATTGAGGAGTGCTTAGTGGAGGAGGCTCGTGCATTTTATCCATTAAGAAATCTTAACTCTCTTAATACTGTTGGCTATAAAGAACTCTTCGATTATTTCGATTGCAAAATTTCATTGGAAGAGGCAATTGAAAAGATTAAAACCAATACACGAAGATATGCTCGAAGGCAGATTACCTGGTTTAGGAAGAACAATGAATTTCATTGGTTACCTCCTGATTCTGAAAAGGTAATAGATTATTTGTCAAGTATTATTCGTTGATAGAAATCCGAATATAATATTCTTAAAGATTTTTCATTCTAGAACAAACAAACCGGGAAATTTCCCGGTTTGTTTTAATGAAAAAAACTTAAAAAGTAAACTCTAATTCTTTAGCCATTTGTCAAGCCAACCAAAGAACTCTCTCTGCCATAATATTGCATTTTGTGGTTTGGTAACAAAATGGGTTTCATCAGGAAAGAATAAGAATCGACTGGGAATATCCTGGAGTCTGGCAACATTGAAAGCTTGCATTCCTTCGGTGTAAGGAATTCTAAAATCATATCCGCCATGAATGACAAGTATTGGAGTGTCCCAATTGCCGGCAAACAGATGTGGAGAGAAATCGTAACTTTTAGGACGGGGTTTGTCCCAATATGCTCCTTTGTAATCATAATTGACAAAGAACATCTCTTCAGTTGAGCCATACATACTCTCAAAGTTAAAGATTCCGCAATGAGCTATAAAAGTTTTAAACCGTTTTTGATGATTCCCAGCCAACCAATAGACAGAGTATCCTCCATAACTGGCGCCGACTGCGCCAAGACGGGTTTCATCAGCCCATGGTTCCGCTGCAACCGAATCAATAGCGGTTAAATAATCTTTCATATTTTGCCCACCATAATCGCCGCTAATCTGGTCATTCCATTCCTGCCCAAAAGTAGGGAGGCCTCTTCTGTTAGGTGCAACAATAACATAATCATGTGCTGCCATCATTTGAAAGTTCCATCTGTAAGAAAAGAATTGACTTACTGCACTTTGTGGTCCGCCCTGACAGTATAGCAAAGTTGGATATTTCTTGTTTGGATCAAAGTTGGGTGGCAGTATTACCCAAACCAGCATCTTTTTCCCATCAGTAGTCGTTATCCATCTTTTGGTTGTTTTTCCTAATTCAATTCCCTTTAAAATACTCCGATTTGTGAAAGTCAATTGCTCTTCTGTTCCATCAGAATTCCACTTGAATATTTCTGAAGGCAAATCCATTCGCATCTTTGTGATGATCAAATCCTTGCCAGAAAATGCATACGCTTGAATATCATGATCACCCTTAGTGATTTGCGTTATTTTTTTATTTGACAACTCCATCTTATAAACTTGGTAAGTTGCCTGAACACCACTTATAAAATAAATTTGCTTGCCATCATTGCTAAAGGAAAAGCTTCCTGAACTCTGGTCAAATCCTTCTGACAGGTCAGTATAAACTCTACTGGTCATCTGAAGGGGTTTGCCGGATTTGGTGGATTGTTTTTCAATGCTCTTCTTCAACACATCCATTGAAGGACTGTCAAACTCAATTAGCATAATTCTATCCTTATCTGCCTCAAATCCAGGAGTTATCATAGATCTATACACCATTTTTGTGCCATCAGGCGAGAATACAGGATCCTGGTCATAACCTTCATTTCCTTCAGTTAGATTTTCAGTAGTTCCTTTTGCCAGATTATATAAGTATATATCACTATTTGTACTTAAGGCATAATCCTTACCGACTGACTTCTTGCAAACATAAGCAAGGCTCTTCCCATCAGGAGTCCATACAATTTGCTCCATTCCTCCATTTGGCATTACCGGACTATCATAGGGCTCATCTTTCATAATGTCAGCACCTTCACCTATGCTCCCATCACTATAAGGGGCAATGAAAACGTGACTATACGCATAATCATGCCAATTATCCCAGTGCCGGTACATCAAATCATCATATATCAATGCATTAGCCTTTGGAAGATCAGGGTAGAGATCGTGAGCATCCTTTTCAATTTTTACATCTTTTATATATGCAATATGTTTTAAATCAGGTGAATATGAGAATCCATTGATACCACCATCAATATTGCTAATTTGCTTTTTATCCTCACCATTAATACCCATTTCCCATAGTTGTAAGGAGCCTGACTCTGAAGAAAGGTAACCTATTTTTTTTCCATCTGGCCGCCATATGGCATTTGTTTCACTAGTGGTTGATTCAGTGATTTTACGTGGTGATTCTGCATTTTCGTCCAGGATATAAAGGTCTCTGTTGCCTTTGTTTTCGGCAACATCATACCAGGTGACTCCATAGAGGATGGTTTTACCGGAGGGAGATATTTGCATATCGCTTACCCGGCCAAGTTTCCATAATGTTTCTGCAGAAAAACGCTCCTGCGCAAGTGTTGACATACACAATATTAATGTTGAGATTAAGACAAGACTTCTTTTCACGATGTTTCTTTTTTGTGGATTGTGTGGTAAGGGTTGTTAAAACTTTAAATTGCTAAATTATTAAAAAATGGAGTTGTTAAACAAGAAACTGATTTTGTCCTGAATATGTTATAAATGTCCTAAAATAGGACTATTTCATTTGCCTGGTATTTGGAAAGCATCAGATATACAATAGTATATGAAAATGGCAAAGTTATTGATTCAATAATTCCAAGTGGTTTTGGCTGCAATTGCTTCCAAAATCTTCAGAGTAATATCAATAAAAATATAACGCTTTTTATAAAATGCCGGAAAAAGCTATTTTATCTACAGAGGATACTAATCGAATTGAGATGGACCTATTGATTGATAGTTGTCATGAAGAGCAATTAGATAGGAAGTACCCTTTAAGGATATTGGTTGCAGAGGACAATGAGATAAATCTAAAAATAGTCATTACACTGCTATCAAAGATGGGATATAAGGTGCAATCAGTTATAAATGGACAGGAAGCAGTAGAAAAGATAAAAATGATGGACTTTGATATCGTATTTATGGATATTCAGATGCCTGTTATGAACGGACTGGAAGCAACAATGAAAATAAAAAAGGAATTACCGGAGGAAAAACAACCTCTCATTATTGCATTAACATCCAATGCAGGAGTTAAAGATAAAGAAGGCTGCTTTAATGTTGGGATGGTAGATCATATTTCAAAACCGGTAAGCCTTGACATATTGCAGCATACAATTATGAAATGGGGAAATTACATAAGCATGAATAAATAAAGAGCAATAATAAAAAACCGATCGCTAGATCGGTTTTTTTCTTTTAGACTCCAAATATCAATAATTTCAATTATTTGCTACTTGTATAAAACCTGATAGGACCAAGCAGGCAGTGTTATTGAAATGTCTTTACCAAACTCAATTTCTTTTCCGGTAAACAAGTTGGTAAGTTTATTATCAAATCCCTTGTTTTCAAAATTAGCTGTGATTTCAGCTTTGCTTAGATTGAAAATACCCAATACCTGATGATCACCATTTTTTCGTAGAATAACAAACGTGCTGGTATCATTATCTGTTTTAATACGCTCCCATGAGCCACCTTCTTTCCCATTATACAAAGCACTGTTTGTGGATTTTAAATTCAAAAGGGTGCTATAGAAATTAGTCATTTTATATTCGCCCCAATCAATAGGATCTTTTTCAAAAAACAGGAACCGTTTATTCATACCCGACTCTTGACCTGTATATACTAATGGCATTCCCGGGACCAAAACGGTTAGCGCATAAAATGCTTCTACAGCATCGCCCAATCTTTCAAATTCAGTGCCGTTCCACGAATTTTCATCGTGATTGGTAATGAAATACATACGATAAGCTCCTTCCGGGTAGACCGAATCATTCTTCAGCAGATACTTTTCCAGATCGGTTGTTCCGGCTTCTCCTTTATAAATCTTATTCATGATATGATGAAACTCCCAGCCATAAGTCATATCAAATGCACTATGAAATTGAGGGCCTTCAGCTTCTGCCAGCATAAATACCGGTTTTATTTTGTCCAGTTCCTTGCGGGTATTATCCCAGAAGTCCATAGGTACTTCTCCTGCAACATCGCACCGGTAACCATCAATATCATACACCTGAATCCAATATTTCATTGCATCAAGCATATAACTGCGCATTTCCGGTACATTATAATCAAACTTGACAACATCTGTCCAATCAAATGGTGAGAACATGTTTCCAGTAGAATCCTTAGCATACCATTCAGGATGCGTTGTTACCAATTTATTATCCCATGACGAATGATTGGGTACCCAATCGATTATAACCTTAAGCCCAGCATCATGAGCTTTCTTAACAAAACGTTTAAAACTAAGAGTATCGCCAAATTCAGGATTTACTCCTTTATAATCCTTTATTGAATAATAACTACCCAACGTTCCTTTACGATTCTTTTCGCCAATAGGATGAATTGGCATCAGCCAAATAATATCCGTTCCGAGTTTCTTGATACGCGGCAAATGTTCTTCGAGGGCAGCAAAAGTGCCTTCGGGAGTATATTGCCTTACATTTATTTCATAAATACTTACATTTTTACTCCAATCAGGATGTGCAACCTGGATAACCGCTTTTGTCTCTCCTTCGACTTTGGGTGTTTGCTTACAGCTTATTAATCCTAAGGTCATTAAGCATGAGAGCAAATAAATAAATGGCTTTTGTAAATACATATTGATTTGTTTGTTGAGGGTTTATATTCTCTGCATTTGAGCAAATATAATTAAAATTACTTGTAATCTAAATAAAAAGAGAGTGCATCTCACAGCACCCTCTTTTTGCAAAAAAGTTTCTAATCAATTTGCTTTTACTTGATAATAAACAAGTCGTCGCTCAATTTGCTATTTACTTTAATAGTAAGAACATTTAGTTCCATTAATTGAGGCCCTAGAGATTGTTTCATTTTAAATGGGAATTTTACCTTATTAACCTCTCTGTAATCACTATATTCTATAGAGCCCTGTTGAGTGATCTCCTTAATAAGCAGATTTGTCTTTGTATCAAAATAGCGGGTTGATTCTTTGCCGGAGGGCTGAGTTAATATTACTTTATATGCTTCTGCATCTCCAATAGTTTCAATACCTTCCAGTTTTAGACTGATGCCAAGTTCTTTATATCTAAGCTCCGGGTTAAACTGAGCTTCAATTTTCATGGCTTCAAGTTCTTCACCTTCCATTTTCTGAGGTGCACTTCCCATAGCTGAAACCACCATTTCATCTACTCCGTTGAAAGCCATTTGTTGGAAAACTGTATTGCCTGCACTTACCTTCATCCTGTATTTGGCGGGTGCTTTTCTGAAGATATCCATTCCGATAGTCATTCCCTGCATGTTGGTTGTAGCATTGATTGTGATATCCTTCACTTTTAGAAGCGCTTTCTCACCACCAATGGCTTCAACATATGCCTTGTTGACATCTTCAGCGGTCATGCCTGCAGGAGCATCCTTGAGCTTTTTAGTAGGGTCATATTCTTTCCCTTCAACATCAAAATACCTGATTGTTTTATTGGAAGCGAATGGGAGCAATTTAGGTGCGATATCTGATGCTTTCCCAACGGCCAAAATATAACTTTGTTCAGGAAGAATATATTTCTCAGCCATTACCTTTACATCTTCTGCTGTAACTTCTGAAAGGTTCTTCAGGTAATTAACGTAATAATCTGCCGGTAAATTGTATTTGGCAGTATTAATGGCAAAATTTGCAACAGTCTGTGGGTTTTCCAGACTAAGTGCAAAATTTCCTGATATGTAATTTTTAACTAGGGATAATTCATCTTGAGGAACAGTCTCTTCGCGCATTCGTTTCATCTCATAGAGAATTTGATTGAGTGCACTATCAGTGACAGAGTTTCTGATTTCTGCACTGGCATTGAATATTCCGGCATATCTGTCTGCGCTAAGTCTGGAATAGGCTCCATAAGTGTATGCATGCTCTTCACGAAGGTTATTGAAGAGACGGAAGGTTCCGCCTCCCAATATAGTATTGGTAACACTAGCTTTAATAGCATCCACTGTTCCTGGTTTAAGGTCAACGGGGTAACCTACGCTTAAGGTTGTCTGAACAGCTTCAGGCCTATCAACAATGGCTACAACAGTCGATTTGGGTTGCACAGGTGTAGGTATCTTATTGAAAACTACTTCGCCTTTCTGCCATCCCCCAAAATATTTCTCCATAGCAGCTTTTGCTTCAGATACACTAATGTTACCTACAATTGCCATATAGGATATCTGAGGCTTAAAGAAAGTTGAATAGAATCCCTTGCATTGCTCAGGATTGATCTTCTTAACGGAAGATTCATTCATTGATTCTCCGTATGGATGATCTCCACCATATACCAACAATTTACCTATGCGCTGACTAATGGATGATGGTTCTGTCTTTTCAGCTTCTAATGCAGACAAATTGCGGGTACGAATTTTTTCAAGCTCTTCAGCATTGAATGACGGATTCAAAATGATATCTGACATCAGCTGCAATAATTTATCATTATGTTTCTTTAATCCTGAAGCATAAAGACCGTTGCTGCTGGTATAGAGACTTGCTCCAATAAAGTCGATCTCTTCATCGAGTTGATCTTTTGTGCGACTTGTAGTTCCGGTACGTAACAATTGTCCTGTAAAATCAGCCAGTCCGGCAAGCTCTCCCTCAACAACTGGAACATAATCTATGGTTAAAGAATAGGATACTCTTGGTATCTTATTGTTCTCAACCACGAACACTTTTAAACCATTGTCAAGTGTAAATGATTCATATTTTCCTATGTTTATTACAGGAGCAGGCCCTGGAAGAGGACGTATACTGCGGTCAAGTTCCTGTTTTTGAGCACTTTTCTTTGCAATAGACTTGTTTGCTTGTGCCGACAGGAGTGTTGGCAAAACTACAAAAGCAATGAGTAATGTATGTATTATATAATTTTTCATGATCGTGATCAATTTACATGCTTTGTTTTGGTAAATAATAAAGTACAACCCTGTTTTCCTTGGTCAGGTATTGATTGGCAACCCTCTTTATATCAGCCTTGGTAACATTCATAAAGCGCTGAAGTTCAGTATTAATAAGATTAGCATCTTTATAGTAAATATGATAATCTGAAAGACTTTCAGCAATACCGGCCATAGTGGAGTTCCGGGTAACGAAACTTACTTCTACCTGATTCCGAAGCTTTTCAAATTCACGATCACTCAGTTCATCTGTTTGTACTCTTAAAATCTCTTTATCAATGGACGCCTCCAAATCTTCCGGTGCAACACCCATATTTGTAATGCCAAATACCATAAATAATCCAGGATCTTCCAATGCCATAGGATATGCGCCAACGAACATTGCTTTTTGTTCCTTATCAACAATAGCTTTGTTAAATCGTGAGCTTTCGCCTTCTGATAGAAGAGTTGTTAGCATATTCAATGCATAATGATCAGGTGTTCCCATAGCAGGGATATGATATGCCTGAGCAACCAGTGGTAACTGAATGTTATCATACACCGTATCACGTTTTTCGGTCAGCATTTTAGGTTCAATGATAGTAGGCCTCTTGATTTCCTTCTTACCGGTCGGTATTCCTGAAAAATATTTTTCGATCAATAGTTTGGCCTGCTCAATATCTATGTCACCTGCAATTGAAAGTGTAGCATTATTCGGCACATAATAGATAGAATGGAAGTGCATGAATTCCTCGAGTGTAGCGTTATTGATTGATTCAGCCGATCCAATGGGCGTCCAACGATAAGGATGAACAGTATATGCATTGCTGAAAATTTTCTCCATTAGTGTACCATATGGACGGTTATCGTATGATTGTTTACGCTCTTCTTTTACAACTCCACGTTGTGTTTCCACGCCAATGCTGTCAATCTTGAGATGCAACATGCGTTCTGATTCCATCCATAATCCAAGTTCCAGCTGATTTGAGGGGAGCAACAAATAATAGAATGTACGGTCAAAGCTGGTGTTGGCATTGAGTTGTGCACCTGCATTCATGGCAATCTTGTCAAATTCGCCTCTGCCAATATATTCGCTGCCTTCAAACATCAAGTGTTCAAAGAAATGTGTAAATCCTGTCCTCTGCGGTTCTTCATTCTTTGAACCGACGTGGTAGGATATTGTCACAGCCACAATGGGGGTGGAGTTGTCCTTGTGAAGTATAACGTGTAATCCATTGGTTAAGTCATACTCAACAAAGTCAATTTTGTTTTGTGCGCTGACGGAACTGGAACACATCCATACCAGGCAAATGATCAGCACTTTCGTTAATGTAAACTTCATAATGATTAAGTTAATTGAAGGGTATAATTAATAGGTTAAGAAATGGTAGTTATTCAGGAATAACCGATTTAAGCGTTATATTTATCTTGCTTAATATTCTATCAGTGTGTGTCAAGATTACGGTTAATATAGTCGTTGTAATCACTGATTCGTGGGAAATACTCATCGTTGAACAAAGCAGATGAGATAAGAAAATCGGCAGTTGACCTATTGCAGGCAGTAGGAATATTGTAAAGAACAGTTATTCTCAGCAGCGCTTTTACATCAACATCATGAGGCTGCGGCATCATTGGGTCCCAAAAGAAAATCATCAGGTCAATACCCCCTTCAACAATCAGGCTTCCCAATTGCTGGTCTCCACCCAATGGTCCTGATTTTAGCTTTTGGAGGTCTAATTGCTTGAAATCTTCTTCATCAAGAACCTCTCTGAACCTCTCTTCAATTAATCTGCCGGTTGTTCCCGTACACACAATTTTATGCTTGCTTAGTTTTACCGCATTAAACTCAACCCATTCCATCAGATCAAGTTTTCGGTTATCGTGTGCAACTATAGCCAGCGATTTCCTCTTTTTCATCGTTTCAAATAAAATACAAAAATAAATAATAATTGTTCGGGAAAGCCCGTTTTCCCAATATAATTCATACAGATATCTGAAATGTAATCTGAAGCAATTTTATAAGTAATTTTGCACCGTTTTTCCATGAACATGAATTTATCAAATTATTCAACAAAAACAATCGGATGAAAAGAGTATTGGTACTTACAGGCGGAGGCGATTGCCCGGGATTGAATGCAGTTATCCGCGCTATAGTAAAAAGAGCATCCAGAGAAAAGGACTGGGAAGTTGTTGGCAGTATTGAAGCATTTAACGGGATTCTACGTGAACCTACTGAAATAGTTGTCCTGGACGAAAAAGCAGTATCAGGCATACATTACCAAGGTGGTACCATTTTACAGACAACCAATAAGGGAGGACCATTTGCTTGGCCGGTGCGTGAAAAAGACGGCACCTATATTGCTGTAGATCGTTCTGATGAGATGATCCGCAAGATACAGTACCTTGGAATCGATGCAGTAATCAATATTGGTGGTGATGGTTCTCAACGAATATCACAACGATTATTTGAACAGGGACTTAATATCATTGGAGTACCAAAGACAATTGATAATGACCTTTCGGCTACCGATGCAACATTTGGCTATCAAACAGCTATTCAGATTGCTACAGAGGCAGTTGATAAACTTGTTACTACAGCAGCTAGCCATAATCGCGTCCAGATATTGGAAGTTATGGGACGCAATGCAGGTTGGATTGCTCTGAATGCCGCCGTTGCCGGTGGTGCAGAACTCTGTTTGTTACCTGAATTCCCTTATGATATCAATAAAGTGATGGAGAAAATTGACAGCCGTTTCCAAAAAGGCCGCGGATTCATAAATATTGTCATTTCAGAAGGCGCCAGAAATCTCAGCGGTGAGATGGTTGGTTCCAGTAGTCATGAAGTAGGATATGAGAATATAAGACTTGGTGGTGTTGGATTTCGACTGGAAGAAGAACTAAAGGCAGCAGGATGTGAGCATAGTATTCGTACAACAGTATTGGGACATCTGCAAAGGGGAGGAGTTCCCATTGCCTACGACAGAGTTCTGGCAACTCAATATGGTGTAAAGGCAATGGAATTAGCTATTGCCGGTGAGTTTGGTCGCATGGTCTCCTATCGCCATCCTTATATCACCTCGGTGACGTTGGAAGAGGCCATTCAGAAACCCAACCTGGTAGATCCAGATACTGCACTGATGAAAACAGCCAGAGGTATTGGTATCGCTTTTGGCGACTGATAATCAAATTATTTAACTTGTATTTTTTTTTCAGGGACATGGGTGGCCGTGTTCCTGTTTTTTTTCGCAAATAACAGGTAATATAGGCCAGTCCCAACACAAGCTCCAGCAATATTGGCCAGCAGGTCATACAGAGAGTAGTGTCGCCCTATGGCCATGAAACGCTGAAAAAGTTCCATTGCTAATCCCCAGGATATTGCCATAAACAAAACTAATAGAAAGAACCGTTTTAAACGTTTAAGTTCAGGCAAATTTCTAACTGCTGAATACAACCTTGAATCCATTGACCAAGCACCGATTAAACAAAAACCAAGATACATCAAGAAGTGAACTACTTTGTCAATATAAGGGATGTGAATAATCTTGGGAATATTGGCCGGTGGAGAAAGAGAAGCATAAACAATAGCTGCCAAATAGATAAAGAAGAATATCCATCTTGTAAAAACAGGGAAGGAAAATATAAGTCGTTTGATCAAGGTTAGGGTATTTTCTATGAACAAGAGCTATGGATTTGAAACAAAAGATGTGTAACAAGACATGAGTAAAAATGGATTTGAATGTACGGATTGAACTATGGATCTGAATTATGGATGAGCAACTAAGGATTTGCAACAATTACAAATTAACGATGGAATTGAACCTAATAGTATGAACTATCAAATAGAATTATTCCGAAAATCTCAGGAACAAAATTATGAACAATTTGATGAACAATTTTACAAAAAAAAAGCCGGCAGATGCGCCGGCTTTTTTCATAGGAAATAAATCCTTGTTAGTAGGTTTTGATAATCCGTTTGGTTGTAGCACCATAAACTGACTTCAATACTACTAGGTAAACCTGTTCACCTCTATTCCCCACAGGAGCGAACGTGTGTGTGTATTCAATCCCCGCTATAGCCTCACCTTCAAAAATAGTATGTACTTTAACACCTTGCAGGTTATATACTTCGAGTGACACTCTTGAATCAGAATTCAGGTTGAACTTAATCTCAATCTGATCCTGGAATGGATTAGGAACCGCTTTCATCATCACATCGGGAACGAATTCTTCACCCTGCCAATCAGTTACTTTATCAGCTAATGGAGGTGCAATTGGAGTGCCGTCGTAGAAATAGATGAAACGACATTCATCCATAGCATCGTTAATAATGCCAATGGCTGAAGTAATTGTTCCCAGTGAACAACCTACAGGATTTCCACCGAGTGCTTCATTAGCAAGAGCATAAATATCAGCAACAGTAGGTGCTCCGTCATAGAGATTCATGATGCATGCAGGCATAGTATAGTATTCCTCCGTACCAATAATAGGTTCTGCCGATGAATCATCACAATTGGTAGACTCACGTGTGAAGAAGGTTGCACTCTGGAATGTTAAGTCACCAAGTTCACTATCTAATCTCAGATTCAAACCTAGAGTTATGGCTTGAGCCAAGAGAGTGTTTGTAAGGGTGCCTTTCTTACCAGTTAATTGTCCACAAGACCACTGACCGTTAGGTATTGGACTAGCAGCACCACCTCCTGGCAATATGTTTATTACACATTGTGCTCCACCAGTAGGAATAGTGTATTGATTTCCAGCATCACCCAATACAAGCGGATTGGAACTAAGCAAACTGCTTATCAAATCAATGGTTGTAAATCCATCGCAGTACAAGCCGCCCGGATTGCCATAGAAACCTTGGGTAAGTGTGCAGAAATAGTTACAATCATTCGTCCATGAATAGGTAATACTAACTGGAATAGCAGCATTTCCGCAAGGATCTGTCCATGTTGCTGTCCATGTTTGAGTATACACCCCATTCACAAGAACTGGGCCTGAAGTGGCAATACTTGGAGTAAATATTCCATAGCAATTATCCAGACCTGTAAATACAGGTGGGGTGATGGATGGGATACATTCAAAGTTGCTGTTAACAGCAGTAGTTGAAATTACTGGAGCTCCGGTATCTTCTGTCCATGTATAGGTTACATTCTCAGTTAACGTAAGATCACAGGCTGTAGCAGTGTAAGTAAACGTCTGACTGTGTTCACAACCATCAATTACGAGCTCACCTGGAGTACAGATAACCTCAACTGGACCGCATTCATTTGAAGCGGTAACGCTTGTGCTGCAGGTTGGCAGTGTTGTTGGGTTGCATCCCAGATCATCACCTTCAGGCAGGTTGGCAAGAACAGGGGCGGTAACAACTGTCCAGGTATAGGTCACCGTTTCAGTGTCACTTAGTCCACAGGCGATAGCCGTATAGGTAAATGACTGAGAACGGCCACAGCCGTCAGCGACTAAATCTCCCGGTGTGCAGTTAACTGAAACCGGACCGCACTCATTGGAAGCGGTAACAGCT
>JAEYXG010000329.1 GCA_023428585.1 Bacteroidota bacterium | reverse complement strand
GATCCTATGTATGAAATCTCATCATCAATAACCAGAACCTTGCGATGATTCCGACGATGATTTTTAGTAAAGAAATCGACAAAGAACTTGATTTTTCTGAAATATCTCACTTCACCGCCATTGCTTGTTATTGGTTCAAAGAAAGCAGGTGAAGGGGGTGTTCCCCATGAATCAAGCAACAATTTTACTGTAAGCCCCTGGCGGCATTTAACGGCAAGTATGTCTCTGAAACGCTCTCCTATATAGTCATTTCCAAAACGGTATATTTCCAGGTAAACGCTCTTCGTGGCCATGGCAATATCATCATGCATTGCAGCCAGTATCTCGGGTTGCTTATCAAACAGCGTAACCTTTAAAGCACTGTCGGCAGTGGAGGATTCTGTTTCTGACCGAACCTCTAACCGGGCAATTGGTCCATTATTCTTCATCTCATCTTCACCAGTCATTCTTCAATCATTCTTCAAGTTGAAGTCATCAGAGGTTCTTTATTGCCACAAGTAGTTCATCCCTTTTTCTATATGCTACGGGTATATTTGTGCCATCCTTTAGAATACACAGCAATTCATCCCTGAGAAATTTACGAACATGGCTCAGGTTTATCAAATGCGAATGGTGTACCCTGAAGAAACCATATTCCTCGAGCAGCTCGTCAAATTCCTTCATTGACCGTGATATCAGGAGCTTCTCTTCACCTTCAATATGAAACGCGGTATAGTTTCTGTCTGATTCGCATCTGATTATCCTTTCAATCTCAATAACATGAAGGGTATTCATTGTTCTGAGGATAATCTTCTGATGATTTTGCGCAGGCCTGTTCATGCTATCAAGCAGAAGTTTTATTGTCTCTTCCGAAGAACTGTCCTTATTTAGTTTAACAGCTTTTTCAACTGCCTGTTTCAGCTCATCGGGATCAATGGGTTTGGTAATATAATCAATAGCGTTGAATCGGAATGCCTTGATGGCATATTCTTCAAATGCGGTAACAAAAATCAACTTGAAATCATACTTGTTCAACCGCTTCAGCAAATCAAATCCTGAACCATCAGGCATCTTTATATCCAGAAACACGATGTCGGGATTTTGCTCCATAATGCAGTCAATGCCTGAATTTACACCTTCAGCCTCTCCAACTACCGTAACTTCAGGACAATAGAGCAGAAGCATCTGCCTTATACTTTCCCTGGAGTTGATTTCATCATCAATTATAACCGCTCTATTCATACTATTTGCACTTAAAGTTCTTATGTTTCAGTGAAATTGTTTCTTTGCTTTTCTTGTTCAGCATTGTTTTGAATGCACACAAAACAAAGTAAGGGAAAAACCATTTCACCTTTATTGAAATCATTAACAATATTATGAAATTTTAGATACCATTTGTCAAGTTCATACCAACTTTTTATGGTTTGCCTAAATGGTAAAGGCCCATACCGGCCGTTATTGAATTAAATTAGTGTAAATTTGCAATAAAAAGGGGTACAATGATTAAATCAATGACAGGCTTTGGCAAATCAATTGTCAATCTTGAAGGTAAATCCGTTACCATTGAGATCAAATCACTCAATAGTAAACAACTTGATTTGAATATCAAGTTACCACCGGCCTTCAGGGAAAAGGAGCCAGTAATCAGGAGCATCATTTCACAAAGGCTTGAAAGGGGTAAAATAGAATTGACCGGCAATATTGATTATACCGATGGTGAGTTACCCTCTTCCATCAATAAGTCGCTGGTAACCGGCTATTACAGTGAATTGAAAAGTATTGCCGACACACTGGGTGATAAGAATTCTGACATCTTATCCATCGTTATGAAGATACCTGAAGTTCTTAGGCCAACCCGTGATCTCCTTACCGAAGAAGAGTGGAGCCTTATAAGCGGGTGTCTTGAAAGAGCCGTTTCGGCCCTTGATGATTTCCGGACACACGAAGGCTCCCTGCTGATGACCGACTTCGGGGTACGCATTAATTCCATTGCCGGGCTTTTGGAAACACTTGATGAGTTTGAAATTCTGCGCAGTATCCAATTCAAGGAGAAACTCCGCACCTCGGTAATCGAGTTTGCAAACAACAACACGCTTGATTCCAATCGCTTTGAACAGGAAATAATCTATTATCTCGAAAAGCTTGATATAACGGAAGAGAAAGTGCGTTTGCAGAAACATCTCAATTACTTCATTGATACCATGCATGAATCGGAAGCAAACGGAAGAAAATTAACTTTTGTAACACAGGAAATCGGTCGTGAAATCAATACTATAGGATCAAAGGCCAACGATGCCAACATTCAGCGTGCAGTTGTTCAGATGAAGGATGAGCTAGAGAAGATCAAGGAGCAATTGGCCAATATTCTTTAAATTTAATTGATTAACCTGCAGCAGCCAACAAATGCAACGAAGTCCCAAACTTATCATTGTATCAGCACCCTCAGGGGCCGGCAAAACTACCATTGTAAAGCATTTGCTTTCAACTTTCCCTACATTGGCCTTTTCCATTTCTGCCACAAGCCGAACAATCCGCAAAGGGGAAGTGGATGGTGTTGATTATTTCTTTATCACGTCAGAAGCCTTCAAACAAAAGATTGAATCAGGTGATCTGCTTGAGTGGGAAGAAGTCTATAAAGGAAGCTATTATGGAACATTGAAAAGCGAGGTGAACAGGATGCTGGATGCCCACAGTGACGTAATCTTCGATGTTGATGTGGTGGGTGGCCTGAACATCAAGAAGGAATTTGGTTGCCGGGCTTTGTCGGTATTTGTAAGTCCCCCTTCACTTCAGGCACTTGAAAAACGGCTTAAGTATCGTAATACTGATTCATCAGAAACCATTGCCAAACGTATCGCAAAGGCTGAACTGGAGATGAGTTTTGCCAATAAATTCGACTATATACTAGTGAACGATAACCTTGAACTGGCCAAGGATACCATTGCTAAAGTTGTTGGCCATTTCCTTGATTCCTAAAAATTGTAAAAGTGAAACCTACAGCCCTGTTTTTCGGATCTTTCAATCCCATCCATATTGGCCATTTATGTGTGGCTGAATATATGGTTGAATTTGGAGGAATGAACGAAGTGTGGTTTATTGTATCACCACAAAACCCGCTAAAGGACAAGGCTACCCTGTTAAGCGACTATGCGCGCTTTGAAATGGTGCAGGCAGCTGTGGGCAACGACCCCCGACTTCGTGTATCAGACATTGAATTCCATATGCCCCGCCCTTCATACACCATCGACACCCTGGCTAGATTGAGTGAGCGTTATCCCGACAGGCAGTTTGTACTTACCGGTGGAACCGATATTCTTATTGGTTTCACTAAATGGAAAAACCATGAACAGATCCTTGCTCAATATAAGCTGTTGCTCTATCCGCGCCATGGGAGTGACAATCATCCGCTTACGGAACACCCATCAGTAACACTGATTGAAGCCCCCCGCATTGAGATTTCAGCCAGCTTTATACGTGGTGCCATTAAAGCAAATAAATCAATTAAATACTTCCTGCCTGAAAGTGTTTATCGAATCATTGACAAATACGGCTATTATCTCTGAGCTACATTTTAAGCCACTTCATTGCCTTGAGTGAAATATCAAGAAACAGCAGTGATCCATTGGCATTACGTTCAATGTGATATACTGAATCATTGAATTCTTCGGCAAACAGGTGTACATTTCTGTGATTGATATATGGTGTGAAGGCATTTATGAAACTCATTTCCTCACCATCACTGTTTACGTAATCGTTCAAACCAAGGTTGTTAAGTGCACAATAACGGGTTACCCTCAGTGAATATAGCAGGAACCTCTTCATATTCTCCCTGCCGCCTGAATTGAACTCTGCAGCCATCTTAACCATAGCCTGTACATCCTTTCTATAGCACACCCGCATCCAGTCCCTGAATACTTTAAAGTGCTCCTCATTGCTATTTCCTTCACCCACAATTTTAAGGCCTTCAGTCATATTCCCATCGGCAGCAAGCTTTGCATTATGGGCATCATCAGCTGAACAGCCGCCTAACATAACAAGCCCCTGCTCAATTTCCTCATCAGAATACTTTGGGAATTTAACCAATTGGGTGCGTGAAAGAATAGTGGGCAACAACAGTTCATGGTGCTCGGCTATCAGCAAAAAGAGTGTTTTATCGGGCGGTTCCTCCAATATCTTCAATATTTTATTGGCACCGGTATGGTGAATCTTCTCCACCATCCAGATAATCATCACCTTATACTCCGATTCATAAGAGGTATAGCTGAGCTTTCTAATAAGCTCGTTGCAGTCCTCCGTATTTATAAGCCCCTGTTTATTCTCAATACCAATCTGTTCATACCAGTCGTTCACGCTGAAGAAGCCTTTTGATTCAGGAACAATCTTCCGCCAGTATGGCAGAAACATCGTGCTTAATGGTTTTGAATCAAACTCCTTGGTAGTGGCAATGGGATATAGGAAATGAAGGTCGGGGTGTGCCAGTTTGCCGTATTGCAGGCATGAAGGGCATACCCCACATGAGTCGTCTGCTGAACGGTTATGGCAGTTGATATACTGAGCATAGGCCAAGGCCATGGGCAATTTGCCGGAGCCCGGTGGACCCAGGAATAGCTGGGCATGACTCACCCTTTGCTCAATGACTGTGCGCTTTAACCTCTCCTTAATTTGCTTTTGCCCCGGTATATCACTAAACCTCATCAGATAAATAATTGAGGCAATAAAAGTACTAAAAAAACAGCACAGCCACTGTTGATACCCAACAGTGGCCGGTGATTTATTTACATATTGCCTGTAATGAAAACTACAGTCTACTCTTCATTCTTATGTTCCATTTTTCGGCCGCCAACCTTTGCAGAGATAAACTCCCTGTTAAGGCGTGCAATGTTCTCAATGGTGATAAGCTTGGGGCATTCAGCTTCACAGGCACCGGTATTGGTGCAATTGCCGAAACCCTGCCTGTCCATCTCGGCAACCATTTCCTGTACACGTATCCCCGCTTCAGCGCGGCCCTGAGGCAGCAAGGAAAATTTTGAAACAATAGCCGATACAAAGAGCATTGCCGAAGCATTCTTGCAGGCAGCCACGCAGGCGCCGCAACCTATGCAGGCGGCAGCATCCATTGAGAGTTCAGCCTTCTCCCGTGCAATGGGTATGGCATTGCCGTCAGGTACTCCACCGGTATTGACACTTATGTATCCACCTGCCTGAATGATCTTATCAAAGGCAGAGCGATCCACTATAAGGTCCTTCAGCACCGGGAAAGCCCTGGCACGCCATGGCTCTATCACAATGGTTTCACCATCCTTGAACTTGCGCATGTGAAGCTGGCAGGTGGTAACTGCTGAGTCAGGGCCATGCGGTCGGCCATTGATATACATGCTACAGGTACCGCAAATGCCCTCCCGGCAGTCATGATCAAAGGCTACCGGCTCTTCCCCTTTATTTACCAGTGATTCGTTCAGAAC
>JAEYXG010000257.1 GCA_023428585.1 Bacteroidota bacterium | reverse complement strand
ACACTATATTGTGAGAATGTGCCCAGTGAATTATTGAATTCCTCGGTAAAGAAACCTGTTGCAGGGATAATACCATTGCCATCCAGCCAATAGCCGGTCAGGTTTTTCACACCCGGTTGGCTAAAGTACGCTTCAAGTGTACCAAGAACCATAACCATCTTACCCTTATTACCGACATTATTCACCAGATTAAGGGCATCACGAATGGCACCTGCAGGTAACTGAACAGGAACACAATTGGCAAGGTTTGTTTCATCAGGAGAATCTGCCAATAGGATATTTGACATCGTTGTAAAAGGAGCAGTGAAACTAGGGACAAATTCAGTACCGCCTGTTTCATAGACACCAACCATATAACCTTCAACCCATACCGGTTCACTGCTGGAGTTGGAGGCGGCAGCTTCTACATTATAGGGATCTTCAAAAGTGCCGTCGCCACTTCCGGGAGGAGGAGGTATTATGCCTGAGAAATCTTTAAGGTCATTTATATCACGTAAGGTAAGCTGCCAGGTGGTCCCGAAAACTGAGAGTATACCTGTAACAGTACCATAACCGGCAGGAATGGTATCGGCCGAGAAATCCGAATATTTGCTGGTACGAACCACCAGGCTCTTGCCTGCCTGATCCATGAGAGTGCGATTGGTTGCATCAGCATCCTGAGGAGCAAATACTTCACCTATTTCAGCAAAGGTGACATTGTTCACGGTAATAAGCTTACTTACCCTAAGGTCACCCAAAGCTGGGGTGCCAAGTTCACCCAATGTAATAAGCTGGGGAACAGGAGCTTGACCGGGCAAGCTATCACGGTAAATATGTCCTTCAATCATTACTGCCGGCATACGGCCTATGTCACCGTTGTACAGATAGCCAAGCTGTATGAGGTTGTTATAGTCACCAATGTAAAGGCCTTTGCACTTAACATATATCATCTGGCCAAGCTTATATTCTGTAGCCAGGTTTGTTTGGTCAATGGCCAGTTCAATGGCGGCTGTTTCATCGGCAATAACCATTTTTTTATAGAGATTGCCACTTGCGTCATTGGCGGTTACAATACCTTTAATTATGATGTCGTCAGTAATTTCCTGCAAACCTGTGTATGATTCCTTCAATTCCTGAATAGTAGAATTGGCTTCGAAATCAACCGATGGAATATTGATTGGTGGTTCGTCAAATTCACCCTTAACACAACTTGAAAGGTAGAATGTTGAACCGGCCATTAAGAGGAATGCAATTGTTAGTCTTATATTTTTCATTGTCTATGCTTTATTTTATTGAAGAGTTGTTTTTATGTCTATTAGAAACGGAAACCAAGGTTAACAAAGTAATTCCTGCCGTAGGCATAATAATATTTAGGCGGGAACTTTGAAATATTCTTTGTTTCGAAGTCAAAGCGGTTCTGTTCATAACCACCAGTAATGATTTCCTGGTTATCAAGTATATTGCTTACGCTGATGTTGATGTTCAGGAAGTACTTGTGCATCAACCTGAATGATTTGCCAATGGAAGCATCAACGGTGTAGCCACTGGGAAGTTTCTCCTGTTTGGTGATGGCAGAAATGAGGGGGTCACCGGGGCCGAGGTTCTCAATAGCAAGGGTGGTACGGCGTTCAGGATTAAAATCAAGATAGATATTGTCATAGTAGTTTATACTTGCCTCAATGAACAGATAATCAGGACCTGCATATTTCAAGCCAAAGGAACCGGCAGTTTGAGGTGTTCCGGGAACATAAAAGTTTTTGTTGTATACCATGAAGGTAGTATCAGGACGGGAGCCGTTTTCGAAGGAAATTGTTGCATTGGGACGGTTAGTGTACCTGTAATTTCCAAGATTTCCCGCTACTTTTACCGAAAAGGCACTATTCAATTTCACTTCAGCACCAGCTTCTATACCCTGATGAGTTTTGTTTATTCCATACATCACATAATTAACGAATGTAAGGTAGTCATCATGGTAGAATCCTGTGATTTCACTCTGATCTTCAAAAACGGTATGGTATGCGGTTAGTCGGGCCTTTACCAATGGTGCACGTAAATGATAGCTTAGCTCACCACTGAAAATATTTTCACTCTTCAGGCCGGGAGTAACGGCATCACGTGTTCTGGATGAAAGGAATGAGTTACGCATATATGGTGCACGTGTCATGTAGGCAATATTTCCTTCAATAAAATGACGTCCGGTAGCTTTATAGGTAGCACCTGCCTTCACGGCATAATCGAAGAAATTGTTTTTTTCAGAATTCCCTAAAGAATTTTCCGGGTAGCGGCCATTTTTCATAAAACCTTCGCGCCAGAATGAGGTATAGGTTAACTGAAGGCCGGCATAATAGTCGAGTTTGTTGGTGGTCATCTGCAATAATCCCCAGATATTTCCACTGTTCTGGTGAAGTTTGTAGTCATAACCAAACCTATCACCCTCCTTGATTATTCTATTTGGGTTCGTCAAGTCATTCTGTATGGTGGTATCATTGCCCGGAAAGTCACGTTCTGCGAACTGGTCGATATCAACCCAGTAATTGCCTCCCAGCAGGTCTTCCAGAGTTTTATAATAACTGCCTGTGTATGAAGAGAGCTCAACACCACCACTCACTCTAGCCTGATCATTCACTTCATGGTTGATGAATGATGAAAGGTTAATCTGCGACTGGTCATTATGTCGGTTTTCAATGATATAATGAGCCTGTTTGCCTTCGCTGTTGGCAAGATAATTCACCTGGTATAGCCTGTCCCAATTTATCTGGCTGACCGTTGGGTCAGACTGCCATAGATCAGCAATCCTTTCGGATATAAAAGGATCATAATCAGTAACGGGGAAATAGCTGGGAAGATAACGATAGTAATCAGGACGGGGGTCCGCAGCTTTATACCAATTGAGCGCAGACGTAGATGTCTTGCCAAATAAGTAGGATGCAGCAGTGGTAACCTGCGTTTTGTCGGTTAGCTTCCAGTAATGGTTAAGGATTACCAGAGGTTGATTCATGGTACGGATTCTGGCATTTCGTTTTTCACCATCCTGATATCCCCAGTTAGGATTGTAGTAATTGCTGCCTGTAAGATCATTGGCTTCCTGAACAGAAGCACCCTGCATGCCACGTTTCACAGGAGCGGCAAGGGCAGTAAAGGCGATGCTATGGTGATCATTTATCTTTTTTTCAAGACCAACAAACCACCCATAGGCATCGTAATAGGTACCTTCAACGAAGCCCTCGTTACCCCAACGTTTTGAAGCACTAATGGAAACCGCCCAGTTGTTGTCCATTAAACCGGTGGAATGAGTTAACATCAACCTGTTGGTGTATGTGCGGTTGGTCATGCTGTAGGTGAGTTTTGTCTGCTTCCTTTGTTGTGATGCCCTGGTAATGATATTGGTTACACTGCCAAGGTTGCCAAAAGAGAAGTTTGAAGGAGCAAGCCCATTGACTGACACCTTGTTACGGGTAGCATCATTCAAGCCTCCCCATAATGCCCATAATG
>JAEYXG010000214.1 GCA_023428585.1 Bacteroidota bacterium | reverse complement strand
TTAGAAGAGTTATTTTCTCAAACCCATGGAGTCGATCATCCCTTCAAGATTTGTTCTCATGGCTCTATTAACTTCATAGAACTGACTCTTGCTTTTGAGTACTCCTTTCACGCCAAAGTAGAATTTGATTTTTGGTTCGGTACCTGATGGCCGTACAGTGATTTTGCTTCCACCTTCAAGGAAGAACTGCAGTACATCAGATTTCGGCAGGTCAATAGGATATTGCTTTCCTGACAATAGGTTGAATTCGGTTTGCTTCAGGTAATCCTTTACTGCAATCACCTTGAGTCCATTTATTTCGGTGGGAGGGCTATTGCGGTAATTTTTCATCATTTCCTGAATCTCCTCGGCGCCTGATTTTCCTTTTTTGGTAACTGAAATAAGGTCCTCCAGATAGAAACCGAATTGTGTATAAATATCAATCAGAAGATTGTACATGGTAAGGCCTTGTTCTTTGGCCCAGGCTGCCGTTTCTGCCAGCATGCAACATGCACTTACGGCATCCTTGTCACGAACAAAATCGCCTACCAGGTATCCATAGCTTTCTTCGCCACCACCAATGAAGGTGAGTTCGTTTTCATTTTGCCTTATAATTTCAGCAATATACTTGAAACCGGTGAGTACATCGTAATGTTTTACTCTTCTGCTCTGTGCAATATCCTTCAGCAACTCGGAAGTAACTATGGTTTTCACAATGTACTCTTTACCGGTGAGTTTGCCTTGTTTTTCCCATTGAGTCAAAAGGTAATAGATCAGTAAGGAAGCTGATTGGTTACCGTTCAGCAATATAAATTGTCCTTTATCGTCTTTAACGCCTACACCAACCCGGTCAGCGTCAGGGTCAGTGGCAAGAATCAGGTCGGCATCAATTTCACCGGCTTTTTCAAGGGCCAATTCCATGGCAGCTTTTTCCTCAGGATTAGGTGACAATACTGTTGGGAAATTCCCGTCAGGTATCATTTGTTCTTCTACCGGATTGATATTGGTAAAACCAAATGCCTTCAGGGCGGGTGGCACCATCACTGCACCGGTTCCATGAATGGCTGTATATACAATCTTGAGGTCTTTTTGATTTTCGATGATTTCAGGATTCAATGAAAGTGATTTGATTGCTTTGAGATAAGGCTCATCAACTTCTTTGCTTACCAGAATCACATTCTCATCTCCACCGGTAAATTTTATATCTTCAACATTACTGATCTTCTGAACTTCGGCTATTACATTCTTGTCGTGTGGCGGTACCAATTGCCCTCCATCATTCCAGTAAACCTTGTAGCCGTTGTATTCCTTGGGATTATGAGAGGCTGTAATAACGATGCCGGCCTGGCATTTGAAATGCCTTACCGCGTATGAAAGCTCAGGGGTAGGCCTTAATTCGTCGAATAAGTATACAGTCATTCCATTTGCACCAAGCACACCGGCGGCAACCTGTGCGAAGTATTGTGAATTGTTCCTTGAATCAAAAGCAATGGCTATACTTATTACCGGTAAGTCATTGAAACTCTGCTTAAGATAATTTGCCAATCCTTGGGTGGCGGCCCCCACGGTGTATTTATTCATTCTGTTGGTTCCAACCCCCATTATTCCACGTAATCCACCGGTTCCGAATTCAAGATCACGATAGAAGCACTCTACCAATTCCATTTCATCAAACTGCAACATGTACTGCACGGCTGTGCGGGTCTCTTCATCATAGCTGTTCTGTAACCAGGTATTGGCTTTTGCTATGATAGCCGGGTCTACTGCTTTATTGCTCATGTTTTCAAATATTAAATGTACTATTTTGTATGTTCCTTTATTTCAAACTGCTACACCCACTATTCATGACTTTTAACTACATTCAACCATAATGTTTCACATCATCATGGATTAATGGTAATCTTACGATATCCTTCAATCATATTTAGTGTATTAAAAGTAATAATTATTCCCATACGAAGTTTGGTTATCCTCAATTTTGATTGCATGGCAGCGATATGCAACGGAGTGATGATAGGTTCAGAAATTATTTCCAGGATAGTGCTGTTTTCAATCAGTGTTTCAACAGTGAGCTCACCTGCCTTGTAATCTTTATAGATGACAGGAAACAGCACATCTTTACGGAACATCAGGTTCTTGATCCGCAGTTCATGCTGGATGCATGTTTTATATACTTTAGCCGACAAACCCGGGCCCATTAGTGAATGGACTTCAGTTGCCGCCTCAAATATCTTGGTATGTATTTTACTTAGTTCAGCCCTGCTCATTCAACTGATTAAGACATTGTTTCAAACTATCACGCCAGTGAGGAATTAAAATACCGGTGGTTGCTTTAAACAGTGATTTGTCAAGCACACTATAATATGGCCGAGGAGCAGGCAGTGGATACTCCATGGTATTAATTGGCACAACCGTACAACTGATATGCTGTAATTCAATAATTGCCTTTGCAAAATCATACCAACTGCATACACCCTCGTTTGAAAAGTGGTAAATACCTGTTTCAATATTCTGCTCAACAACAGTCATCACTGCAGTTGCAAGGTCACCTGCCCAGGTTGGTGTACCTACCTGATCACAAACAATACGCATATTGCCTTTTTCAGCAGCCAGTCGTAAAACTGTTTTCATAAAGTTGTGGCCATAGACAGAATAAAGCCATGATGTTCTTATAATTATAGCCTTAGGATTGGCTTCCAGAACAAGATCCTCGCCCAATGCCTTCGTTGTGGCATATATAC
>JAEYXG010000198.1 GCA_023428585.1 Bacteroidota bacterium | reverse complement strand
GGTGTACCCGACCCCCATATCTTAAGCGAAACCTTTTGATGATTTATTTCTGAACTATTTGAAATGCCAAAGTTGCTGAGATACTTCAAAATAGCCGGCTCATCATCAGGAGCCTGTGATTTGTCTTTAAAATCTTCTGCCAGGTTTAGCCTTATTGACTGGAAATTGCCCAATTCCAGCAATTTACTTAGATGCATTTTCCGCAACAGGGCAGGCAGTACATGTGAATCCTTTAAATGGAAATTGTCATTGGGGCCAAAAAGATTGGTTGGCATAACAGAGATAAAGTTTGTTTGATACTGTATGTTGTATGCTTCGCACATCTTCATCCCTGCAATTTTGGCAATTGCATAGGGCTCATTGGTATATTCAAGCTCATCTGTTAAAAGATATTCTTCCCTTATTGGCTGGGGTGCCGTCTTAGGGTAGACACAACTGCTACCCAGAAAGAGCAGCTTTTTGACACCATTGAGATATGAGCAATGAATAACATTGTTCTGTATCTGCAGGTTTTCAAATATAAATTGTGCCCGGTACGTATTATTGGCCATAATACCACCCACCTTGGCAGCAGCCAATATGACGTATTCCGGTTTCTCTGTTTCAAAAAAATGAGCAACTGCCCTATAATCAGTCAAATCAAGCTCTGAATGCGTACGGGTAATTATATTTGTATAACCTTTCTCCTTTAAGTTTTTGAAAATCGCACTTCCAACCAGTCCCCTGTGACCGGCAACATATATCTTACTGTTTTGCTCCATTTGCCAAGCTATTTATTCAAAGTAGTTTAAGATAGTATGCCCACCATCCATTAAATATTTATCCTTTTTCATCAACTTCAGATCACCATCCATCATATCACTTATTAAGCTGTGAAGATCGTATTCAGGTTCCCATTTAAGTTCTCTCTTGGCCTTTGAAGGGTCACCTATCAGGAGATCAACTTCGGTTGGACGGAAATAGGCGGGATCTACTGACAACACTTCCTTTCCTATCTGTATCTGATACTCAGGATTATTGCATTTTACCACATAGGCTCTTTCATTGATTCCCTCCCCTTCAAATCTTAATTCTACACCAATATGACCAAACGCTAATCTAACAAATTCCCTTACTTCTGTTGTTATGCCGGTGGCAATTACATAATCATCAGGTTTATCCAGCTGTAATATCAGATACATTGCCTTTACATAGTCCTTTGCATGACCCCAGTCGCGTTTGGCTCCCAAATTTCCCAGGTAAAGCCTATCCTGCATTCCCAGGGCAATCCTGGCAACAGCCATGGTAATCTTACGTGTAACAAACGTTTCACCTCGTATAGGTGATTCATGATTGAAAAGAATGCCATTTGATGCAAAAATCCCATACGCCTCCCTGTAATTTACTATTATCCAGTATGCATAAAGTTTGGCAACTGCGTACGGACTACGTGGATAGAAAGGGGTTTTCTCACTCTGCGGGACCTCCTGAACCAATCCATATAGCTCACTGGTAGATGCCTGGTATATGCGGGTTTTATTTATCAATCCCAGTAATCTCACTGCTTCAAGTAACCGTAAGGTCCCAATTCCATCAGCATTGGCAGTATATTCAGGTGAATCAAAACTTACTTTAACATGCGACATCGCCGCCAGGTTGTATATTTCATCCGGTTGAACCTCCTGAATGATTCTGATTAAATTTGATGAATCAGTCATGTCTCCATAATGAAGTACAAAATTGCGGTCGCTGATATGAGGGTCCTGATACAGATGATCAATTCTATTTGTATTGAATAGGGAACTCCTTCTTTTCAAGCCATGTACCTCGTAACCCTTTTTTAGAAGAAACTCGGCTAGATAGGCACCATCCTGACCGGTTATTCCGGTTATGAGTGCAACTTTTTTTGACATAATGAATATTTTTATACGGTGCTTTGGTAATTGTATTTACTCAACAAACTTACGCAATTAAGGTTTCTTATAAGCAATACTCTTGCATAATTATATTTGTTTTGTCGCTTATTTGGTTTTCCCGGTTAACTTTGTCTTTTTATAGATTAGCCTTGAGGTCTAATGGATATGAAACATAAAACCTTTAATATTATTGCTCATCTGCTAGGTGCATTGGTGCTGTTGTTTATTGCAGCTCCAATAATAGGGATGTTTGCAAAAACGGAACTTCAGGATATAATTGAAACTGCCGGTGATAAGGAAGTGATGAATAGTATCACTTTGTCATTGGGTGCCAGTTTCATTGCCACATTAACCTTTGCCATTCTTTCACTGCCGTTTGCATGGTTACTGGCCCGAAGGAATTTCGTTCTCAAGCGCCTGATTCTTGGAATAATTGATCTGCCGATAGTCATTCCACATACTGCCGCTGGAATTGCCTTGTTAGGATTGGTATCCAGAAATACTAGCCTGGGCAAATTGGCCTCATCCATAGGCATTGATTTCGTTGGAAATCCATTGGGTATAATTATAGCGATGGCATTTGTGAGCCTTCCCTTTTTTCTTAATGCTGCCCGCGATGGATTTACCCAGGTGCCTGAACGCTTGGAGAAGGCTGCCCTAAATCTGGGCGTTAAACCGTTTAGGGTATTTTATACAATCTCAATCCCTTTGGCACTACGTCACATCGTTACCGGTGCCGTTATGATGTTTGCCCGCGGTATCAGTGAATTTGGAGCTGTTGTGATCATTGCTTATTATCCAATGACCGCCTCCGTCCTAATCTTTGAACGGTTCAGCTCTTTTGGACTTCAGTATGCCCGACCAGCTGCCGTGTTACTGCTTATTATCACTATAGGCTTATTCCTCATTATGCGTCTTTTAACCAAGGATCCTGAAAATGCTCGCAATTAATCACCTAAATAAAGTTTTCGATCGCTTTGCTATCACTGATATAAATTTGAAAGTGAATCCGGCCGATTACCATATCTTGTTGGGTAAAAGTGGTGCAGGTAAATCGGTTCTGCTGGAACTAATAGCAGGAATTACCTTACCTGACAGTGGCAATATTACTCTTTTTGGCAAGGATATTACCAAATTACCCAACGGCAAACGACGCACAGGGCTTATTTTCCAGTCACCGGCCATTTTCCCTCACCTCACGGTTTTTCAAAACATCGCTTATCCAATGATTAAGATTGGTAAGCACGACAAGATTCGTAAGGTAAATGAACTGGCTGAAATAATGGGCATTGCACATTTATTAACCCAAAAATCAACCGTACTATCGGGAGGTGAACTCCAGAGGGTTGCCCTCGCACGTATCTTCGCCTCTGAGCCCCAAATACTGCTGCTGGATGAGCCTTTATCGGCAATTGACACATCCTTGAAGGCCGACATCAGAGGACTGCTCAGAAGCCTTAATAAGAAGGGAATGCCCATACTACATGTTACTCACGATTTTGAGGAAGCTGTTGCTCTTGGAAATATCATCTCTGTTATTGAAAATGGACAAATCGTCCAATCAGATACTACACAGGCCGTGATTGATAATCCCAGAAATACCTTCTCTGCCAATTTTACCGGCGAAAGAAATTTCTTTAAGGCAACTATCAATGGTCATCATGCTTCAATTGTCGGAAACAATAATATTTTGGTGTCCATACTTTTAAATGATACATATTCCGTTGATGAAGCCAATATCCTGATCCGGAGCAAAACCGTTTCTATTCTCCTTCATGAACCTGAGATTAGCAATATGAATAATTTTAGGGGTACCATTACCAATGTAAATCCCAAAAAGGAAGGTTATCAAATATGCATTGACATTGGCATTAATTTGTATGCAACCATTACTGAAGAAGCGTTTGAAAAATTGAATATACATGAGGGATTGACTGTCTATGCTAGCTTCAAGGCTTCATCCGTCGAGGTAATAATCTGATTTGTTTAATATTGTCACTATCCAATAATGACCTTTAATAGTAAAATACCTGTCGATAAGAATCTGCTTATTATCGGGGGCTCAGGTAGAAATGTCGGTAAAACAACTCTTGCAACTTCCATCATCCATAAAATATCCGGGTCTCTACCCGTAATCGGACTAAAAGTATCGACATTCAAGCAAGGCAATGGTCAATATCATGGCGAACACACTCCACTCCCATTGAATTCTTTTAGGATCAATAAGGAAACGTGCATTAACCCACAGAAAGATACTGCCAGGATGGTTTATTCTGGAGCCAAGGCTGCTTATTTTGTTGAAACATTTGATACCATGGTTTCATGGGCATACAATGAATTCAAGAATGAATGCAATTCAGTTAACCTGCCCGTAGTATGTGAATCTCAAAGTCTGCGCTATTATGTGAAACCCGGATTGTTTATCCTCATTATGGATAGCCAAAACTCGAAGAAGTTTACAAAGGAATATATAGGACTAGCCGACCTGGTATGCTACAATGACAGTGATCCCATGTGGCTGGAGAGCCTTACACAACGAATACGGTTCACATCGTCAGGCTGGGTACTTAGTAAAACACTACCTCTGTCGCAGGATGAAGAGCCTTGAACTTTTGAATTTTTCTTTCTGATAATCGGGTATTATAGGCTCTCAATATTTTGATATTCTTATGATCATCAAGCGATTTAAGATTATTGATCCTGGTATTGTAACAATCCAATTCCTGTAAATTATTGCATGTTGCCACCGGATCCAGCTTTGTTACCTGTGTCCCTGAGATGTTCAACTTGATAAGTGATTGTAGTCCAATGATGGGAGTAAGGTCACTTACCGGTGAATTGGCGCAGTTAAGCTCCCTCAGTGTTTTGTGGCTTCCAATAAAACTTAAATCACTCACAGGGGTATTTGAAAAATCAAGCACCTGTAATCTCGAGATATAGCTGAGGGGTGTAAGGTCATTTATCTGTTGATTGGAAATGTTGAGTTCCTCCAATCGGGTTAAAACGGCAAGTGGAACCAAACCCCCAACATTTACTGCACCATTCAGGTTCATCTTCCTGATGTATGACACCCTATGTAGCTGAATCCTGTCGGGTTGCTCGTCTACCTTCTCCTTTAAGCTGAATATTTCCTTCCATTCAATGGGCAGCTTATTCCACCAATCTTCCAGATACTTTGTACGATAAATGATAAGAACTTCGGGCAAACTATCCAATATCCTGTTCACATGCAATGGCATTGAATTTACTCCATCTGCATATACTTCTTCCAATCGTTTCATCCTGCTTATTGATCCAACATCTGATACATTGGTTGAATCCATGATTATTGACTTTATTTCAGGCAATTTTAGCAAGGGTTCAATTGAAGTGACCCTACTTCCTGAGAAGTCAATTTCCTTTAAGCGTGAAAGTCCTGAAAGCGGATTAAGATTAACAACGGCTGTATTGTTCATTATCAGCGTCTGCATGTCAAACAGGTTAGCCACGGGTTGCAGGTCACTTACACCGGTTCCGGCGATATTCAGATAGCTGAGTGTTGAAATCTTCTCCAATGGGGTAACGCTGTTGATTGCAGTATTGCCTGATATGTCAAGTGTCTTAAGGAACGACACATCATGCAATTGCTCTCTTGTTGGTGGATCAGACAGTTCCACCAATGATGAGAACACATTCTGCCAATCATCGGTAAGCATCTCCCACCAGGCCATCAATT
This sequence comes from Bacteroidota bacterium, assembly GCA_023428585.1. GTDB lineage: Bacteria > Bacteroidota > Bacteroidia > Bacteroidales > Lentimicrobiaceae > Lentimicrobium. The sequence goes on along the minus strand of JAEYXG010000198.1, from coordinate 7,473 downwards.
CCTGTGATTCATATATCACTCTAACTGATGGTCGAACTTGCATGAAGTTCATTGCTTCCGCTCTTCCAATCTTGGTTTTGTCGCAGTATACCATCTTTAAACCCGTAAGCTTTTCAAGGGGTTTGAGGGAACTTACCGCTGTGCTTTCAAGAAATAGATATTCAAGTGAATGCAAACTTGAAACTTCGGTTAAATCATTCACCAAAGTGTGATCAATTGACAACCTCTTGATGGTTGGCAAATTACCAATTCCTTGTAAGGACGCTATTTGCAATCTCGACAGTTCAACCACTTCAAGGTTTTTCAAATTCCCTATCGCTTGAACATCCTTGATATTCAATCCACTTAGGTTTAATTCCCGCAACTTGTTGAAGGCCTTTACAATTTCTATGCTATCAACCCGACTATCCGCCAAGTTCAGTATTTCAAGTGATTCCATTGATTCCAATGGCTTGATATCATCCACAAGGGTACCTGAGATGTCAAGTACCCTCAGATTTGGCATGTATCTAATGGGCTCCACGCTATTTATAAGGCTACCGGTCGCCATAAGTGACTCCAATTTAGAGAGGTTTCTTATGGGATCCAGGTCTGGCACCCTGGCTTTCGAAATATCCAAATGTTTTAGTCCGCTGAACGCAAATAATGGTTTCAAATCATAAATGTGCGGTACTCCTGAAATGTTTACCTTATCGGTTCTGAGTATGCGTCGTATTTCAGGCAATACCCTGGCCTCATTCATCATGATTGTATCAACCAATGCGAGAGTATCTCCGTACCCTGAATATATTTTCTCCTTTATGATGTAGTCGTTATGTATCAGGATCACATCTTTCAAATAAACGCTGTCATTTACCTTACTGTCGCCCGCCAGGTATTGGCGCCACCCGTTATCAAGGTTATTCCACCATGCAATCAATTCCTGAACTTCATTTGATTTTGTGGTATAGACACTGGCAATTTTTAAATCCCTGTTTGTTTGGTCAAGATTGACTTCAATGTATCTTGTTCTGTTTTCATTGATCTGCTTACCATCGAGTGCTGTACCATTGATATTTCTGCTGGCTTTTATCTTGAAATAAATATCACCTGTTTCGTTTAACTCCTGGGTAATTTCTTCAATGGTATATTTAAAGGTTACCGTTTTGAAGAAGAAATCAATGTCCTTCAAATATGCCTGAACATCCTTGTTGGTAACCATATCCCTCTTCTCAACAAGGTCATCCTCAATCTGAACCTTCTCATTCTTGAAGAACTTAAGATAGGATTGTTCAATAATGGTATGCTTGTCCTTGTAATCTGTCTTTCCGGAACCTATGGTATTGAAGGCGAATTCCATAAAGCTCACAAGCTGGCGGGCTTGCTGCTCAAAGGTCGCTTTCTCTTCATCTGATAGCTGCACACCCTTATTTCCCTCACTTTGCGCAAATGACAGGTTTATCATTAGGCAAAACAACCATATCAATATAAATCGGATCTTATTCATGCATGATAAATTTAACAACAACATCCTTTTCTTCTTCGTTCTTGACTCTCATAAGGTTTGAAATCAGCCACCCTGAATTGGCACCGGGTCTGTTAAAGTTCGACACTTCGAAATACCAGCCATTGATTTGAAAAAAGTGAAATTTCAAATCTGTTACCGATTGATACTTCAAATTTCCTTTCTTCAACTCGTATAGAAAGATCGATAGATAGTCGGGCCTATGATCTTTATCGGCATAAAGTTCAACATTGTCCTTATCGCTAAATACCCTGATCAGGTTCATAAAATCTATCTCGTGACTCATCGGGTGGATGAATTTTGAAGATTCACCTGATGTTGAATTGAAGAGGTTTGTAAAATGCGGAAAGTACAAATTGGAGATGACCCATTTATAGCCCAGATTTTCCTGTTCAATGTTCATATATAAGGTAATATAAACATCCTTTCCCTGATACAGGAACTTTGTCACCACTTCGGCAATCCAACCATCCTTATGAAAATCAAGATATTGTGGGGTAGTGGGGCTATTGGCATCTCTGATAAAAGATTCCTTTAAAGGATCAGTCATTGACGCATTCATATTGTCGAACAGGATATTCAGGTACTTTCCACGAAGAACAGGGCTCCTGAAATCACTATCCTTTTCATAATATCTAACGCCCTTGGTACTTTCTTCACCATTAAACCTCCTAAAGAACTGATTGACCTGTTTCGTTGAAGCATTCAGAATGCCCTCATCAACAATCATACGATTCTGAGCCGACACATCAGACAAGAAGAATACTGAAAGGAGGAGTATTGACCATAGTTGTTTCATATTCAGGACACTTGACAATATTATTATGAATCAATGATATAAATGTAACAAGTGCATGAACATAATAATAAGTATAATGTCCATGCACTAATGAATCTATTCAATGCCTATCTTCAGCCCGGTTTTGTTTCTGATACTCTAATATCACCTAAAAGCACATCCCAGAAGCCGATAATTCGCCCTGAAATCTGAGTTGATTTGCGCTCCACGTATACGGTAATATCCTTTTTGGTAACATCCACATAACGTAATCCTTCCTCTGTAGTACCTTCAAAGCGCTGGTAAATTGTAATTACACCAACATATCTGCCATCAGGTTGGCGCTCCAGATCACTTATGTATTGAATATTATACCATTCAATATTAACCTTATCATAATTCAATGCCATCAGCCGCTCGAGGTATTCCCTTACACCGTAATAGTTTACTTCTTCGCGGTTAATGCTTGAAACTCCCATCATTGCACCATCAGCAAACAATTCGAGGGTACGCTCAATAACCCTATTTGCTTCTGACCATGGAGTATCTTTATTACCAACGATGCTGATATACTTGCTCAAATCCCTGACTTTTTCAAGAGCCAATGAATCAATGGCCATTTTACGGGCAGGGCTTATATCATTTTGTGCGAAAACCTGGCTATAACCCATCAATAAAGAGAATAGCCATATAAATATTTTAAATTTTGTCATGGTCATTTATTTTTTTTGGAGTTCAAGTAATTTAATTTTCCCATTTGAGTCATACTCGGTATCAATAACCTTATTGGGTGATTTTTTGAGGTCTTTCAAGTACTCAAGGTATTTTCTGATAGTGGTAGGTTCATCGTAGTCCTTTATATCGCCATCCTGACTAATAAGTATCAACACGGGCACATCGTCATTGGCAAATTGCTGCAATGTTTCACGTATTGCCATATTGGCATTGGCAACACTACTTGCACCGGCAACTGCATTGAAGGCATCGTTGATACTAATGAACCTCCCTTTGTCCTTATTCGCCCTTTCCAGTGCCAGACGTTCTTCTTCCTTCCGTTTTTCCAGAGCAGCCCTTTCAACGGCCAACTTCTCATCAACCTGTGAAATCAAATCTTTCACTTCCTGATCCTCGAGGTTCATTCGCTTTATTGAATTTAACTTGAATTCCTTTTCTTCAAGGGTCATCCGTCCTTCATCGTTAAGTATGGATTTCAAGTCTGTTTTTGCCTGTGCAGTTCGCTCTGCAAGCTCCTGGGCGGCTTTTTTCTTTGCCAGTTTCTTTTGACTCTGACAAGAGCTTAAGCCTGAGCCTAAACTAACTGCCAGAATAAGGATCATAACCAGCCTGAAATTAATAAATGGCTTTGTCGACTGCATACTTTTTCTCTCCATGATAACTGATTTATTTATGTAGTTTAACGAACTATTGCTCAACAAAAAACATGCTACAATAGTAAATATTGCATAATTGCAACAAATCTTTTTACTGCATTCCTGCATTTAAACAAGCAAGAGGCAAAAATTATTAGTGTAAAGATAATAATAAAAGAAGGCCACCTGAAAAGGTAGCCTTCTTTTATAGATATGTTTTCAATTATTTAATGAGCGCCATAAATTCAGGGCTGGTAAAGAATTTAACGAATTCACGATCTTCAAGAGCTTGTGTCTTAAGGGTCGGATCTTTTGCGATAGCCTTGGTAAGGTTGTCAATAACCATTCTAACATCAGCCTTGCGGGCGCCGGTTACTGCGAGCAGGTAATAATTGTCGGCAGTTTCTGGAGCACATTTCAAAGCAGCTTCAGCCTCATCATATTTCTTGAGCATCAACTGTGCCAATGCAATATTTGAGTTGCACTTGCGATTGCCAAGCAATGATAATGCCTGATCGTACTGACTGGTAGCCAACTTGGCAATACCGAGGTTATAGTTAACATCCATACCCAAGTTCTTGGCTTTAGCATAGTATGTAGCGGCCTGGCCATAATTGCCTTTCTTTGACTCTAATGCGCCCTGATTGTTGATAACCATGCCATTGTTAGGCTCGAGCTGTGCAGCCTTGTTCAAACTTGAAGCAGCTTCACCTAATTGATCATTCCACATATTAATTACGGCCAAGTTGTTGAATGCTCTCCAATCATTGGGGAATTGTGTGGTTGCGTTCTGATAGATACGTGCCTTGGTTGTATTGTCCTCAGTAAGGGTGGCAGCATATAATATCTCAGCGTTATCAAGTTTTGAAGGATCGCTGGTTGCTAAAGTTGCCATCTGCTCATCAGTCTTTTTAGGCTCATAGCAGTTAACCTTGATAACAACGCGACGGAGTGGAGGTAATATATCCTCTTCTATTTCACGATATACAAGAGCCATATTCCTGATTTCCTGCTCACGTTTGGTTACGTCTGATTGTGAGTTTACTACATTCATTATAACCCTCTTATCGGCAAGATTGGAAGCCTCAACAGCCTGCATGAAACCATTCCAGTCTTCACCATTGGCATAGGTATTGAATTTAATGGAATCTTCAGGATTCGGGATATTAATAACTACATTTTTCTCTTTTGCCATCTTCTTGAACAAATCAACAACCTGTTTCTTACCGGTCTGTGCACGACGCTCTGATAAGCCCTGGTTGTGTGATTCTTCTCCTTCAGGTGATGCCCAGGCATTGATATCGATATCACGAATCAGATAACCTTGTTTTATGAAATTGGTTAACTCATCCATTTGCTGTTTCACCTGATTATTCTTGTTCAAAGGCAGGTTCCAGTTGAGCTTATCCATATCAACCTGGAAATAAATGGTAGCATCGTCACTTACAATGGTTTCCTTAATATAACCATGCTCGGCAATCATGAGATCTTCGTCATGTGTAACGCGGGTTCCGGTAATAATGATACCATCAGCCAGTTTCCTCTGTGGAAGATCAATGATTTTATATTTACCGGCAATCTCTTCAGGAGTTGCATTTAATTTAACCGGTTCTTTAGGACTATAAAGGGTTGGTGATACAACGAGGTCTGATACATTCATGCCCGGCTCATAAGGAACACAGTCAACATAAGTATATGAACCACCTTCTTTATAATTGATTACAATACCATCACCTTCAACATTCTCACCCTGGAAATTAACCGGAGTAAGCTTTACAGTTTTACCTGCATAGGCAATCTCAGGCTGGAAGTTCATTGCTGCATTCTTTCCAAAATATTTTGGTGGGAAAGTAACAGTAACATTGGTGCAAACGGTATCATTTACATTAACCAATGGATCAGGAGTAGCTTTATAGGTTACCATTCCGTAATTCTTTTCCATTGATTTAGTACCTGAACCAGGTATAATCTTATATTTCACACCTAACATCAAGGTTGAATAGGCATCATTATTTTCGGCTTCCCTGATATCAAGATCATCAACAAATGTAATTCTGTGGTTATATTCAAGGAATGCGTCCCATCTTTCAGCAATTCTGAAATTGAGGCCTAAACCAACAGGAACGTTTATTCCACTACGAGCATCAAGATCAGTAAAAGGATCCTTTGACTGTGGGCCAAACCTATCAATAATCACATCGTCACCTATATCATCGGTTCCCATATTGTCAAGCTGCATACTTGAATAGTTCTTGTAACCAATACCGGCAAGTGCATACAGGCTGATGAAACGCTCAGGTTTGTAGCCCCAGATAAGGTTCGACAAGTTGAAAGTAGGGGTGAGTTGAGCATCCCAAAGACTTACCATCAATCTCAGGTTCTCATCCTCAAGCGTGCTTGTCAACCATCCATTATTAAAGGTACCTCTTAATCCAATAACAGGGCTGAATTGGTAACCAAGACCAAAGCTGTACATGAAATGTGGATTTTTGTTGAAGAGATCGTCTTTATTCAGGTCGCCATAGAATTGCGAAATCCCGGCAGCAGCCTGCAGGTAAAAATGCCTGCTAAAAGAAGAAACAGGTGCAGTTGTTTCAGTGGTGTTATCCTGCTCCTGTGCAAATGATGGGGTGAATCCCATAGTCAGCAGCAGTAGCATCAAGAATAATTTGTAACTTAAATTTTTCATAATGATGTTGATTAATGTTTACATGGTTTTAGAATGGTATTCATATAAGAATTCAAGCTTTTGGTCAAAATAATCCACAAATATATTGCACATTTGGCATTTTTCAAACAAATGTAAGTGAAAAACTCGATAAATACTGCATTTTTTATCGTTTACAGGCATGATTTATCGATATTCTTCAATATATAATCCTGAAATATGGATTCAGCATTTGATATGTTGTTTGCAATGTTGTTCTTAAAACTATAGTTTATGGCAAAATTCCCAAATTGTAATGCCTGCAGCAACAGAAACATTTAGAGAATGTTTGGTTCCATACTGAGGAATCTCCACAAAATGGTCACTTAACTCCATTATCGCATCATCCACACCATTTACCTCATTACCAAAAACAATACCAACTTTCTCATATTTACCGGCGTCAAAGTCTTTGATACTCGTGCTTCCCTCTGCCTGTTCAATTGCAATAATCTCATAACCAGCACTCTTCAACTCGTTTACTGATTCTACGGTTGTCAGAAAATATTTCCATGCAACTGATTCAGTCGCACCAAGAGCTGTCTTTTCTATCTCTCTGTTGGGTGGTGTGGCAGTAATTCCACATAAATGTATGCATTCTACCCTGAATGCATCGGCAGTCCTGAAAATCGAACCTATGTTATGCTGACTCCTGATATTGTCTAATATTATTACCAATGGCACTTTCTCACTGCTTTTGAACTCGCTGACTGTTAGCCTGTCAAGTTCTTCCATTGTCAGTTTCTTCACTATCTGACGATATTTTAAGTTATTTAAAAGTATATAACCACAAACAAGATTGCAGTTATTTGATCAAACTCATTATTTTTGTTCCAAAGATAAATCATTGGCAAAAGAAATGAAAGAGGTGGTTGAAACGCCACTGATGAAACAATATTATAGTATAAAATCAAAATATCCTGATGCATTGCTGCTTTTCAGGGTGGGTGATTTCTATGAAACATTCAGCGACGATGCTGTAAAGACATCTGAAATCCTTGGCATTGTCCTCACCCGTAGAGCCAATGGATCAGCCTCTTCCGTTGAACTTGCCGGTTTTCCTCCTCATGCCCTTGATACCTATCTTCCCAAGCTTGTTCGTGCAGGTCAGAAG
>JAEYXG010000183.1 GCA_023428585.1 Bacteroidota bacterium | reverse complement strand
GAAGAGAGCAGTCGGACATTACTGGTTTGATAGGACAATATGCCCATGGAAATGAGCCAAGTCATCACATAGCCTATCTGTATAATTTTGTTGGGAAACCATGGAAAACACAAGAAAAAATAGATTTCATTCTGAAAAATTTCTATACCAATAAACCTGAAGGATTAATCGGGAACGAAGATTGCGGTCAAATGTCTGCTTGGGCAGTATTAAGTGCATTAGGTTTCTATCCTGTTTGTCCGGGGAATAACCAATATGTGATAGGTAAGCCAGGTTTTAAGGAAGTTATAATTAATCTCGAAAATAAAAAACGCTTTATAATAAAGGCTGAAGGACTATCCGGTGAAAATATCTATATTCAATCTGTAACCTTAAACGGAGTTCCTTATCCAAAGTCATTCATCACTCATGATGATATCATGAATGGAGGTACATTAATCTTTTCCATGGGTGCCAAACCTAATAAATATTGGGGTATTGGTGAAGGTAATGAGCCCTCATCAGGCATAAAATCAGTGAAAGTAACTAAGGCACCGGTAATCCAAAAAATGGAGCAACTATTTGATAAATCAGCAGTAGTTGCTTTTGACTTGAGTGAATTTGGCACAGAAATAAGATATTCCATTGATGGTACTGACCCTAGTGAACAATCAGCTTTATATACTGAGCCCTTTACAATAGATAGTACAACAACAATAAAATTTAGAGGATATCATGAAGGATTTCTACCATCATCAGTGCAGCAGTGCATTTATACTAAAAGACCCGAAGGTATAAGCCTGAAACTTAATTCGGAATATGCGTCACAATATTCAGGTAATGGAGTGAACACATTAGTTGACGGTCTAAAAGGGAGTGAAGATTTTCGCCTTGGTGGATGGCAGGGATATCAGGGCGTAGATATAATAGCCGATATAAAGTTGAGTAATTCCAAACCTGTTAAATCCATTGAAATTGGATTCCTGCAAGATATTAATGCTTGGATATTCATGCCCGCAAGAGTTGAATTGTGGAGCTCTTATGATGGAAACGAATACAAATTATTAGGTAGTGCAGAGAATGACATTCCGGAAGATCAATGGGGAACAATTTTAAAGAACTTCAGAATTGAATTGAAGGGTGAAACCAACAGATATCTGAGAATTAGAGCGATAAACATCAAAGAATGCCCAGATAATCACAAAGGTCGTGGCAATAAAGCATGGATATTCTCAGATGAAATAACTATTGGACACTAATTAATTCATTGTTGATGTGATGTATTAAAGATTTAAAATTTATGAATGAAATAGATCTGTTACCCAAGATTAAGGAATTCGTCAAATGGGCTCATAAAGCAGGAAAGTATGATTTAGTCAAATGCAGCAGTGGAAATTTATCTTGCAAAATAGACGACGGCACTTTCTTGGTTTCAGAATCACGGAGTTGGTTAAGTAATATCAAGAAGAACCAGGTAGTTCAAGTAAAAGTTAAAGATGGAATTGTCATCAAAGGAAATAAGCCTACCGGAGAATTACCTTTACACTTGGCTATTATGCGACAAAATGAAGGTGTAAGAGCAATTTTGCATTGTCAATCGCCCTTTGCTACAACCATCGCTTGTCTTTCAGATCATGATATTGATTACAATGTGATTATAGAAGTTCCAATCTATATTGGCAACATCAAGCATATCCCTTATTTAAAGCCTGGTTCACAAGATCTAGCCGATGCAGTAGCATTAGCCTCTGAAAGTGCTAATATTATACAAATGCAAAACCACGGTCAGGTTGTCATTGGAAATAGCCTTGAAGATGTTGTGCAAAAAGCTGTCTTTTTTGAATTTGCTTGTAACATAATGTTAAATAGTAAATTCAATTGCACTGTTCTAAAGTCAGAACAAATTAATCTTCTTAAAGGATATAGATAGAATAAAAGTACAATTGCAGTATTGCAAATCTTAAAATCATAAAGGAATATTGGTTTTAGGAATCATTACGTCGCAACTATCCTTCCGCAATCCAAGTATATTTGTTGAATTGGCAATGAACTGTAATACAGCCATATAAGATACATATTTTTACATAATCAGGCATATTGGTTGTTTTATTAAAAACAAGAAAGTGTTCGATATAGTACACATTATTGCAATTTTGCACGAAATTGAACATATTTTTTGCAATAAATTTGGTATTCGAAAATAAACTGTATACTTTTATACATTAATTCTAAAATTTCACTACTCTATGAAAAAAGTACTTGTAGCAACTGACAAACCATTTGCAAAAGTTGCTGTAGATGGCATTCGACAGATTGTCGAAAAAGCAGGTTATGAACTTCGTCTGCTTGAAAAATATACTTCCAAAGCTGAATTCTTGAAAGCTGTTGAAGAAGTTGATGCTATTATTATCAGAAGTGATATTGTTGACAAAGAAATTCTTGATGCTGCAAAGAATCTGAAAATTGTAGTACGTGCAGGAGCTGGGTATGACAATATCGATCTTACTTCAGCAACTGAACATCAGGTTATTGCAATGAATACACCTGGGCAAAACTCAAATGCTGTGGCTGAATTAGCTTTGGGTATGATGGTTTATATGGCCCGCAATAGCTTTAATGGAACCTCAGGAACTGAATTAAGAGGGAAATCATTAGGAATTCATGCCTATGGTAACGTTGGTAAATACGTGGCAACAATTGCAAAGGGATTTGGAATGCATGTTTTTGCTTTTGACCCTTTTGTAAAAGCTGACGATATGAGTAAGGATGGGGTTACACCTATAGGATCAGTAGAAGAATTATACTCAAAGTGTCAATACATTTCACTTCATATACCAGCAAATGCACAGACAAAGAAATCCATAGGATATGAATTACTAAAAACAATGCCAAAGGGTGCTGTTTTAGTCAATACTGCTCGTAAAGAAGTGATTGATGAAGAAGGGCTTCTCAAAATATTCGAAGAAAGGCCTGATTTCAAATATCTTAGTGATATTGAACCTGATAACAAGAGTGTTATTGCTGAAAAGTTCGATGGCAGATACTTCTTTACGCCTAAGAAGATGGGGGCACAAACTTCTGAAGCAAATATCAATGCTGGCCTTGCTGCTGCAAAACAGATAGTTGATTTTCTTGAGAAAGGAATCACTACCTTCCAAGTTAACAAATAGGAATTTAGAACTAAATACCAGTTTGCCTAGAATTTCATCTAACCTTTTGACCAAATAACTAAAGGAATCTTAACCAACCAAAAAAACTATTGACCATGGACCAGGAACTCGATAAAGTAGTAACATTCTTCAGATTTGAAGATCTGCGCATATATCATAAGTCACTCGATTATATAGAGTGTATAGCTCGAAGAACATTCAAATTTCCAGAAGAAAGCCAGTCTGGAT
>JAEYXG010000175.1 GCA_023428585.1 Bacteroidota bacterium | reverse complement strand
GAGTGAATCATGGGGACAGGAATTAGATTTCGATCCACGCTTTTCACTGAAAAATCATGATGAAATTTTAACATTGATAACCACATCAGTCAAATATTTAAGTAAAATAGAGTACGATAGTACTTCTATTGAATTTTATACTGGATCAAGAGAGGATAATTGGGGTAGGAAATTAGATTCAATTAGATTTAATAATAATGTTATTAAGTATGAATACAGTAATTATAATCCATCGGGCAACAGTAACGAAAAGCGATTAAAACTAGATTCATTAATTTTGAGTGATGGTTATAATGACAAAATTTACAAGTTCAGATATGATCCAACAAAATTACCTAGAAAAGATTCAAAAGACATGGATCATTGGGGTTATTTCAATGAAAATCCCAAAGAAACACTGATACCACCAACTTATTATGGAATTCAGATGTTTCCAGGCGGTAACAGAGAACCGAAATTTGAAAAGGCGATTGCCGGTATTTTAAAGGAGATTATATATCCAACAGGTGGTTCCAGTGAATTTCATTATGAATTAAATACAGCATCTAGGCTTCCAACCATAGAAGAAGTGTCGGTTCCAGGAGTCGTCAATTATTCAATTACAGATTCGACCACACAAGGTCCATTAATTATTCAAGAATTATATGATATTAACATAAGCGATACTAATATATATGATTTAAAACTTACAGGTTCCATAATAGACTTTAGCAGGTTGGGTAGTTTACCACCACATTATTTAGCGAATGCTGCAATAATTGATTCTTTTAATAACGTACTTTATTCTCAATCTATTGAAATCGGAGATAGTTGCTGTTTTTCCCTAGATATTGATACTACTATTTTAAATAGCTGTAAATTAAGATTAACTTTAAATAGATGCGATAGTCTGACTTTTGAAGTAAGCATACAATATTTCACATATGATTCAAGTCTTCTAAATATTCCAATTGAATCCAACGGGGGAGGCTTAAGAATAAAGAAAATAGTTAACCATGACAGAGATAATGTTAATATTGTGTCATATGATTATTGTAATTCAGGATATTTTACCAGGCTCCAAAACCAGTATTATTCTCCCAGTGCAAGTTATGTAATTCATTATTCGGGTAATTTGATAAAATTAAACGGAATTTATAGATATGCTTCTCCTGTTGGGGGATTGGGATCAAGTAGTAATTCAGTAGCCTATACTAAAGTTATTGAATACAATGGAACTCCAGAAAATATTATGGGTTATAAAATTACTTATTATCGAAAAATCATAGATGATGTTAGCGGGGGTTCTTATGATCCCCAAATGAGTTTACAGTATCAAAGAGAACGTGTGACTAAAGAAGAATTCTTTGATTCTAATAATCAGGTGGTTAAATCATGCAATTACGAGTACATACATGATCCGCAACATAATGAAGTTATTGAAGGGTTTAAAGCTTCAAAAAATTATGAAATCGGACCGGAAGTCACTTTAAGTGATCTGTATGTAAATCTATATTCATTTTATAGATATAATTTTGCATTACCATTGGAATTAATTAAAAAATCTGAGACAAAAACTTACTTTAATAATGATTCTTTAATTGAAAGTCATGTTTATGATTATGGTTTTAAGCATCTTAATCCAATCAAGATAACAACTACTAACTCGAAAAATCAAGTAGTTAAAAAAGAATTTAAATATCCAGGTGATTACATTCAGCTCGATTATAATATATGTACAGACAATTACATAAATGAACTTGCGGAATGTTCTGGTATGTTTCCCAGTTGCTTTGATGAAGTAGTGGCTTGTAATTCGATATATGGTGATTGCTTTTCGCAATGGATGGATCAGAGAGACGAGTTAGCAAAGTTAATGAAAGAACAAACTGACTCATTAGAGGTATTAAGAATTCAGAACAAGACGGATGATAGAAATGCTATCTATGCTGAAATGCGCAGGATTCAAAGAAAATTTTGGAGGGAACATGAAGAATTTGATTTAAATCAATGTATTAATGATGAAGGCTTCTATCAGTGTGTCAATAATTTATATTGTGGCTATATACCCTGTGCCCTCCTTGCTGATAAGAATTATTGTTCTTGTTTAGATTCTATAGATATTGAATTTGCGAATCAGTACGAAAGTGCTGACAATGAATTAAAAGCAATTTATGCATTGGATATGTATGAGTACAGAAATAAGTTGATTGAAGAGAAGACGTATGTTGATAATGTACTAATTGAACATATAAAGTATATTTATTCTTTATATCCATTGATTGACATGTTTCAAATGCCAATACTTGATAGGGTAGTTAAATTATATGATGAGCCAAATAAAAATGATATTATTATAAAGTGTGATACAACTGACCAATTTTCTAATATCCTTCAAACAGATCAAAATTCTTTAAAATCAACTTTCGAATACGGATACATTAACAAATATTTAATTTCGAAAACAATCAATAGTACAATTAATGAAGTTGGTTATTCAAGTTTTGAGGCAGATGAAATAAATGGTTGGTCTATTCAGCCAACAGATTCTTTTGTAAATGATCCTTTTACTGGAAAAAGTTCAATTATGGTTTCCGGTATATATGGACCTGGAAGAGATTTTAATGTTGGAAATAATGCCGAAAACCATAGCGGTTACCAGGCGAGTGTTTGGGTAAAAGGCTCGAAGAATGCATATCTCCATATTGAGGCCAATGGTTGGAGTGTTCATGAAAGAATCAGCAATATTGAAGAGACTGACGGATGGCATCTTCTAAAAGTCGTGCTATACAAACATCAATATGAATCATTGATAGACAGCAACTTGATTATTAAGGTTTATGTTGGAAATGAAGGTGGAGACATTGCTTACTTTGATGACCTCCGCTTCTATCCACTTGATGCTGAAATGACCACCTTTACGCATGAACCCCTTATTGGTGTGACATCAGTGAGTGATAACAACAATAAGCCAACCAGCTATGAATATGATGCATTTGGTCGGCTCACTCATATCAGGGATTTCCAAGGCAATATCCTGAAGAAAAACGTATATCATTACAAACCTTAACAAGTAAAGGTTATGAACCATAAGATTCGAATTGCCAGCTTCATTACAATCATTCTACTCCAGATCTTAAGCCTTTCTGTCCAAGGTCAGCAATTATCATTGCAATGGCATAACAGGTTTGGACTTGAAAATTGGGATTATGCCAATGATTTCATTCAACTAAATGATGGCAGCTACATAATTACAGGTTGCTTAAGAGCAGAGTTTAATGCAGATTCACTTCAATCAAGTGCAAGTAATAATGGATGGTTAGCCAGTGTTGATTCAAATGGATTGACTCAATGGCAAAAAACATTAGTGGGTAGAGAATTTGAGTCTGTAACTTCGGTTACCGAAAATGGCCAAAGCATAATCATTGCCGGTCTTTTCCAGGATACGGCTACATTAGACTCCAGTACTATAATTTCCGACTCCTATATGAGTGGTTTCTTTGCCCTTCTTAATTCTGAAGGGAGCTTGGTTATGTTAGAGACGATAGGAGAAAAGGGTGTATTCAATAATGTTTTATTATCCACCAATAATTTGAACAAGACTTTTATAGCTTGCTCTTTTTACGATGAGTTAAAGCTCCCACAACTCACTTATTCTGAGAATTACAATTCAATATTTTGGGCTGAACTTGATTTGTCGGGTAATATTCTTAATCCTGTTTTCATCAAATGTTCCGGTAAACTCGCCTTAAAAAGTTCTCAATGCAATGACTCTTCATTTTTGTTAGCGGGATCATTTTCTGACACTTTATTTATTAGAGATAGTACATATATTTCATGCAGTAGTGCAGATGCATTTCTGGCTTCCTTCAATATAAATGGCGATTTAAAGTGGATACGAACCATCTCAGGGGACGGTGATCAACAAATCAATGAACTTGCGGTAGGCGGGGACGGCAAAATAGGTATTACAGGATATTTTGAGAATAACGCATTTTTGGTTAATCAGGTGCTTCAAACATACGGTAGTAAGGATATGCTCGTTGCCCTGTTGGATGAAGATGGCAACTTGCTTTGGTGGAAGAATATCGGAAGTATCAGTAATGATCAGGGTCATTCCATAAGTATGAATCAGGAAAATGATGTCTTCGTTTCAGGCAGCTTTGTTCATATTATAGCCATTCCTGATGAGAATGGTAACATGGTTCAACTGGAATCCTTCAGTCCGTTTGGCAATTCTTTTATCGCCAAATATAATGAGTCAGGCTCATTAAAAGCATCTTATACCCTGCCGGGAACATCAGAAGATTATTGTCAGGGCATTGGTGTAGATAAGGCCGGTAAAATTACGGCTATTGGTAATTTTTACCAAAAACTCAAACTTCAGGTGCTTGATGGATCGATGATTGAGATAGTGTCAAAAGGAGATAAAGATGTGTTCATGCTACATTTTGATGATATGTGCAAGGATTTCCAAATAGATGCTGGAAATGACACTCTTGTATGCCCAAATCAGTCACTGATGCTAACCCCATTGGAAGAATATTCATCTTTTATTTGGGAGCCGGGAGGATATGCCGATGAATATCTGGAAGTATCTCAACCGGGTACATTCTATCTAACAGCCACTAACCTGTATGGCTGTATCGCTAATGACAGTTTACAGGTTTTGCTGGGAAGTTTACCTCAGGTATATGCAGGTGCAGATACAATCATTGAACCAGGTCAACAATTGGAGATTTTACAATCGAGTGGAACTGATTCAATATCATGGAACTGGACTACCTGTGGGG
>JAEYXG010000163.1 GCA_023428585.1 Bacteroidota bacterium | reverse complement strand
AGCAGGGTGAATGAGATGTGGCAGACCGATTTTACATACTTCCTGATCAAAGGCTGGGGATGGTATTACCTCTCTACGATACTGGATGATTTCAGCCGCTATATCGTTTCTTTTAGGCTATGTGAATCCATGATGGCTGCCGATGTTATGGATACGGTAGATGATGCATTACGGGTGACCGGAATAAGCAAGAACAACAGACCCCGGTTGCTGTCTGACAATGGATCCTGTTATATCTCACATGAATTTAGAAAATACCTTGACACAAAAGGAATCAGGCAGATTAACGGCAAGCCATGTCACCCGCAAACTCAGGGCAAGATTGAGCGTTATCACCGTTCCATGAAGAACGTGATCAAGCTTGACAACTACTATTCGCCCGAAGAACTGCAGCAAGCCCTGGCCGCTTTCGTTGATTATTACAACAACCATCGTTATCATGAATCACTGAATAATCTTTCACCGGCTGATGTATACTTTGGAAGAGGCCAACAAATATTGGATGAACGAAAAAGAATCAAGGAAGAGACCTTGAAAGAAAGGCGCAGAGTATATATCGCACAACAACAGGCAGTACTTTACAATAATATTTTTTCTCAGAATCCCCTCTCACAATAGAAGGAGGGGTTCTGAGAAAAAAATACTCATGCAGAAAATGAAGAAAACTTTAATTAAATGGAATATTATTTATCTTTGATTGTTCACACCTTAATTTATGACCCTAAATGGTGCACATTGGTTTGACGACATACAGACTGGCTCCAACCCAATTTCATCTATTCTTTGTACATTTACCCTATCAAAACATCATTCCATTGTGATTTGTATCATATAAGCAATCCAAATAATGATCACTCCCACTGACCTGTTTCGCAAAAACAGCTTTCCTCTGGTTGCCGCTGTCCTATTGCTTGTTCTACTTCTGGGCAGCTGCCAAAAGAACCTGACCACACAGGCACCACCTAAACCTTTCATCTCATTTTCAATAAACGAAAGTGCCTCTTTTGCAAATGATTCAATAATTATGGAGGATTTCATGTTCTCCCCTTTGGAGAAAAACAGAATCTGGACTTTTGGCAGTTATGGCAAAAACTACGAATTAAACCTGACCAACAATTCGTGGACGAGCCTGGCTAAAAGATTTGGCATCTATAATTCTTCTTTAAGAATACGTGATATTGCCAGCGATCCGATCAATCCTAATTTTCTCTGGCTATGTAATTTCCGGCAGGGTCTCACCTTGTATAACCATAAGGATACTTCCATGCGGAATTTCCCGGAAATAAGAGCCGTAAATACTATCCATTTTGCCGGCAACTACATCATTGCGGGAACCATGAAAGGACTGTTTAAAATTGACCGGAGAAATTTAGAATTGAAGAATATCACCGAACTTGCAGAACTTTCAGTATCATGTATTACAGCTTACAACGACACTCTACTGCAATTAAACGGTGCCTTTTTCTACAACATACAAAATGATGTCATCACCGGAAAAATAACAGACCAATATGTGGTATCCAAATTCAATTCACGTTATAACATCAAACTATATCTCAAAGAAAATAACTTATCAATCATTAGGGATAATGATACTATAAAGAATATGCCCTATTCGGGATCTTCGCTTGATAATGTGGTAATTGATGATGAGAATATCTGGATTACCAATGACCTGCATACCGGCATTACCCGTTATTCCATTGTTGAGAACTCATCCACGATTCTTCCGGTAGGGTATGAATTCTATTCCATCGGAACATGCCCTGACGACTCGTTGTTGTGGTTATATAACCATGAAGGGGTCGTTGTTTTCAATAAAAATGAAGAAAAAGCCTATAGGCTGGATGTGGATGCGCTTAAACCGCTGAACATGATAGTTGATTCAAAGTATCTGTATGTAAATTCATTGCATAGCTTTGATATCTACAACAAGGAGTATTTGCTGCAATTCAGGAAGAGTGTAAAGGAATTGGCTGATGAGGAAAAGAAGTTCAACAAGTACATTTATGATCAGTTGATAGTTTTCAGAAGTGATTTCAGGAGTACCTATTCCAAATATGAAGAGATAAAAAAGGATTATGGTTCTTCATCCAACAAGAGGATCATAATAAAGATAGAGCAACTTAAAGAGTCAATCGTTACAAGGCTACCCTATAATTTCAATGAGAGCAGGGAGTTGGAGCTATTTGTCATGGATACTACCAATGAGGAATCACTTAAGGCCGGTTATTACCTTCATTTGATCAGGATGGCCAATTTTGAAGGAAAACTCAAGGAGTCACTTTATTACGATTCAATTCTTGAAGCCCGCTTCCCTACATACAGAACAAGCTATCATAAAGAGCAGATGATTGAAGTAAACCATTACACTGATACAATATATGGCCTGAAAAATCAGAAACTGCCTGAAGATGAATTACTATGGAGAACCGGCCTGGCTTATAACAGGTTATTTTTTAAAGTCGGGCCTGAAGGCGAGGTGGGATATAATATGTCGTATCCATTCAGTTATTTTAGAAGGCTCCTGAGGCAACATCCCACCAGCCCTTATGCTGACAATGCTGAATTCACTATACTGGAGCACAATGAACTGAATTCACACGAAGGAGGCGACAACTCATACAACCTTGAGGCCATTGAAAACTACAAGCGAATACTTTCAAAATATCCCGACACAGAGCTTGCTCCAAGAATCTACCATAACATTGCCGGCTTGTATTCTTGGTGTGAAGCAACAACTTCCGAGAAACCCGAATATTACAGACTGGCATTGAAGTATGCCAATAAAGTAATGACGGAGTTCCCCGATTATGGGAACAAGCATAGGGTGCCTGAATTGATAAATGAAATAAATCAATCATATGCTGATGTTATGTGGGAACTTAATATCAGCGCTGATAAAACCATATATCGTATAAATGAACCGGTGCTGATTTCATTTGAGTTAAGGAATACGGATTCAAACGACAAGCACATTAGGATACCAACCAATAGGAATTACCCGGTTTTTACCGTTGATGTCAGTTACCTGTCGTATAACAGGGATAGCTATCCCATTGAAATTGAGCCGGTACTTGACTATAGTCTTTTCAATGGCAATACGGCTGACACACTGATCAAGACTGACAAGGTATATAAAGAAGAGTGGGATATACTCGAAACAGCAAGAAATGACCTGCAAATGGTGCCCGGAAAGTATAGGCTTGCAGAACCGGGAAAATATAAGATTACCGCAAGTTATGCTACCGGTAATAATTATAATGTCATTGAATCAAACAGCATTTGGATTAATGTTGAAGGGCGGTCACAAAACAACAGCCGGAAGCCATAAGTTTCATAACAATGCAGTGCTGCCACTCATGAGTACCTTAACTTTCCGGTCATACCTGAATGGACAATCATACCACCTATTTTTAATGTAATTTTACCGTTTGATAATAATCTGAAATTTGCAAATATGAGCACCTCTGAAAATATATCTGAATTCATCCAAATTTTTGAGCAGAGTGTCGCTCATGGAAGCTTTATTAAACTCACTCTAAGCAATAAGAGGATATCAGTGAGTGATCTTAACAATGTATATGTTAAGCCTGTGCTGATTAAAGAAAAATTGTTGCTTTCATTCGTCGATCGATTTAAGACGAAAGATATCACCCGCAATCTGGAACTTGCTGATGCATCGGCTGATATAAGGAGATTACTTGAGGATGTATTTATTCAGGGTTACCTCGCAACTACCGAGGCTGATTACCATCTGTTGATCAATAGGAAAGGCAATTCAACACTCCTGCGGAAACCACCTGCCTCAACTTCTGCTCCCACACTACAGCATGACAAGATAAAACAACGGATAATTGAATCAGGCAATCGATATTACCTATACTCATTGGGGGTGCTCAATCAGGAGGGTAAGGTAAAACCCGATATGCAGGATAAGTACCGTCAGATCAATAAGTACATTGAAATAGTTGATGGCATTATCAAGGATGTAAACCTGCCGGCCAAGGTATATGTTGCCGATATGGGATCAGGCAAGGGATACCTTACTTTTGCCATTTATGATTATTTGGCAACCCGGCTTCAGAAGGAGGTTGAAATGACCGGTGTAGAATTAAGAAAAGAACTGGTTGATAGCTGCAACAAGATATCACAGGATGTTGGCTATAATGGCCTGTCATTTAAGCAGGGGTCAATTGAAGCCGCTGAGATCCCTTCAGTTGATCTGCTGATAGCCTTGCATGCCTGCGACACGGCCACTGACGAAGCAATTTACCGTGGTATAAAAGCCGGGGCACAGGTTATTCTTTGCTCACCCTGTTGCCATAAACAGGTGCGCAGGGTAATGGAAACCTCAGGCATTCTGTCAGAGATAACTCAGTTTGGCATACTCGCAGAGCGTCAGGCTGAAATACTAACTGATACAATCAGGGCATTGATCCTGGAGGCGTATGGTTATAAAACAAATGTTGCCGAGTTTATAGCCACTGAACATACTCCCAAGAATCTTATCATCTCGGCTGTGAAGAAAAAATCAGGCAGTTCACCTGATAAACCCCTACCCGACCCGGCAATTATGAAGAATATCAATGAACTTAAAGCACTTTTCCAGCTGAAATCACATTATCTTCAGGAGCTACTGGAAAAATAATTCTACAGCTTCTCATAATGCCTGGATATAATTCTTCAACCATCTGAATAATAACGAATTATCCATTAACAGCTATAATTCACTTCATTGTAGTTGGAGTCAAATTATAGTTACCAAAGAAATAAGCTTATAGTATTGATATTCAATAAACTAGCATCATTTTTTCTGTACAGAAAATATAAACTGGTATAAAGCGCCTTAAACGACTGAAATAAAGTTTATTATGGAGTTTTTCAGCCGACTTGGCCTCAGTAGAATCGCATAATTTAAACTGAACTGTACAATTCCCTTGACAAGCTATTTTACGGCAATATAACTTGCCTTTTGTTGGCTTAACCTGTGGTTATTGGGCAAAGGTCCATTTTACCCCTAATGTTGGATTAGCCTGAAATCCTTTTACCCCCGCAAAGTTGTTACTAAGCTCAAGTTCACTGCCTAATGAAAAATTCCTGGTAAAATTGTACCATAACTGGGGCTCAGTCATGAAAACATATTTGGTTTCAGAAATCAGGTTATCCATTGCAAACATATTATCTTCTCTCCAGAAGTCAGCAAAGCCTGAGAACGTCATTTTATTCTTCAGGAAGTTAAGATACCATACCCCTGTGATCTGGAATGAGGCATCATGCTTGTTGCGGATATACTTATAGAGTAACTGGAGTGTTACTACCTTTGTAAAGCTCTCATCGTTATATATGTATTCGGCACCAGCAAGCCAGGCATCTTCTATTTGTAGGGCTCCACCCATGGAATCCTGTTTCCATTGCAAAAAGCCTCCATTGTATTCAATGTGTGCAGCCAATGGTCCTTTCCAGAAACTCAGACTGCGTGCCACCTCCCAATAGGCTGAACTTACACCTTTTACATCGCCTGCATTATAATCCATATCCACAAACAAAAAGGTACTTCCATACTTGTCTGCATTGAAATATTCAAATGTTGAGGTCGGATACTTTCTGTCTTTCCCAAAGTCATAGTGTAACTGCAGGTTTTGAGCAGTAATGCTGAAAATGGGATAGAAAAATAAAATTAAAATCAGCACTCTTTTCATGGGCTCTTGCGAATGACTTGCCTATAACTTGATTTAAATAATTTGAGAGCGCAAAAGTACTCATTTTTGTCCAGCAACAGGAGGTGATTAAAATGTTGTTACAACTCGCCTTCAATCAGCGCCTTAAGCTCCATACCATAGTCGTAGCGCAAATCCTCATGAAGTGATGCAATGGCTTTTCCTATATTGAGAATACATCTGCTCCAGATAGCATTAAGGGCTTTTATTCGCGCAAACGGAAGATTTTTACCCTTCAGAATACTGCAATAATGCAAGAGCAACTGTACTTCAGTTTCATCCTTCCCTGAGAACTTGATAGCTTTGCGTGTATTGCGAAGTACCCGTCTGATCAATTTCATTGAACTCCCGGCATTGGAGGATGTAACAATACTTAGTGCAGTCTCTATCTCATTCTTTATCAATCGTACATACTCCTGCTCATCTCTTGAATCAAAAAGCAGATAGGTCAGCAGTTCCTTATTCTCCTTTCTGAACCTGGTCATCCTGAGAATGATGGCAATCAACTCCTTGTTCGTTAGGGTTGACAGCTCATCTTTGATGATCTTCTGGGAGGCGACATTAACCATGATCAACGTGATTTTTTATTTGTCCCCGATTTGAGGGGCGTAAGCAAATACTCCAAGCCATTTAACCTGATCTCATATAATGTCTGAAGGTATTCTCCCAATTTACCTTCCGGGAACCCCTTTCTCTGGAACCATTCAAGGTAGCTTACGGGTAAGTCACAGAGCAAAACACCCTTGTATTTACCATAGGGCATGGGCATTTGAACAATCTTTATCAAATAATCACCTTGAGGGAACATTGTTGTTTATAGTTTTCAAGGCAAATATAAGGATTATCAAGATCAGCTGACTTTTTAGGCAGGTGGCAATTGTAGGGTATATCATCGTGATTATTATAATTTACAAAAGGCTTAACAGGTATCCTGATAATGCACCACCTATAACCACAAATGCACTGTTTACCTTCTTGAATATGAAAAGAACGGATAGGGCTGCAACTGCAATTACGGTAGTGCGCCAGTCGGTAATTGATTCAATACCCAGTGTAACTCCAACTGCTGCAATAAGTGCCACAGAAGCTGCAATAACGCCCGTAAGGAAATCCATGAAAAGTGTTGAGCTCTTCAAGCGATGGAAGAAACCGCTTAGTAATGCAATGAATAAGAAGGATGGCAGGAATATGCCAATGGTTGAAAAGAGGGCACCCTGCCAACCTTGCAGTATATATCCAATGAAGGTTACAGAAGAGAAAACAGGGCCCGGTGTCATTTGTCCCACCGCAATAGCGTCAGTAAGCTGAGCCCTTGTGAGTATTCCGGTGGCTACCAGATCCGTTTCGAGAAAAGCAAAAAGCACATAACCACTGCCGTAGAGTATGGCTCCAATTTTCAGGAATGTAAAGAACAAGTGGGCAACGGATGCTGAAGTACCCGCATATACGGTCATCATAAGCGGAAGCATCTGAAAGCTCCTGCCATTAGGCTTTCCTTTCATTCCCCTGCTTTGACCAAAAGTCTTGCTCTTATCTGAACCGTTAGCACTCTTGGATTTAAAGTCGGATTTCCGACCAATGACTGTTCTGCCGGTTATTAATTTGAATATCAGGTAACACAACCCTGCTCCAAGCATGATAAGCAGTTCATGATGACCCATAAAAGATAGAATTAAGCTGATTATTCCTATTATAAGAGATGCGGCCGATTTATATGAGCTTCGGGCAAGAGGATAAACGGCTGAAAAGATAATGGCAATAATGGCAGGCTTAATTCCAAGAAGGAAAGGTTGTACAATCGGTAACTTTCCATAGTTGGCATATAATATGGCCAAGCACAGGGTTATGACAACAGCGGGTATTATAAAGCTCATGCCTACAATCAGCAAGCCACCCCACTTGCCTCTGACTTTACCTATGTGAATGGCCATTTCAGTAGAGTTTGGCCCGGGTATAAGG
>JAEYXG010000011.1 GCA_023428585.1 Bacteroidota bacterium | reverse complement strand
GTATTATTGTTTATCTGACTACCGGTTGTCATGCCTGCTGACCTTACTGTCTGTATGAAGATATCGTTCATGGTAGGAATAATCTCACTCATGCCTGTGATGGTAACATGAGGCAATAATGAAGCCAGCAGTTCATTGGGGTTATGGCCATTCATAAGTTTTATTACGCTCCTATAAGCATTATCTTCAGGCTCGTGGCTCAATAATTCTGATCCTGCAGGAAGGAAAGGCAATATCGAACCCTGCAAACCTTCGTGTGTGAGTGAGTAAGTATTGGTTTTATACCTGTTCTTGATCTCCTTTACACTGCCATCAAGTATTTTATGTGAATTATTGATCAGGGCAATGTTATCACAAAGTTCTTCCACTGATTCCATATTATGGGTAGAGAAGATGATAGTGCTGCCGTTTCGCTGCAGGTCAAGTATCTCTTCCTTAAGCAAATTTACATTGATAGGGTCAAAACCACTGAAAGGCTCATCAAATATCAATAAGTCGGGTTCATGAATTATGGTGACAATGAATTGCACCTTTTGCTGCATCCCTTTCGACAGTTCTTCCACTTTCCGGTTCCACCAATCCTGTATTTCAAACTTCTCAAAAAGCATCTTGAGTTTGCGGAGGGCTTCATGTTTCTTGACCCCTTTAAGTTGAGCCAGATATAAAGCCTGCTCACCCACCTTCATTTTCTTGTAAAGGCCTCGTTCTTCCGGCAGGTAGCCAATATGCTCCACATGCCGCGGTGCAAGTTTCTGGTTATTAAAGAACAGTTCCCCTTCGTCAGGCCCGGTGATCTGGTTAATGATCCTGATAAACGATGTTTTGCCGGCGCCGTTAGGGCCTAGCAATCCGAAAATACTTTGCCTTGGAATATCAATGCTAACATCAGAGAGGGCAGTGTGATTTGCGTATCTTTTAGTAACATTCCTGGCAGAAAAGATGATCATAAGGTTTCTATTTATTCAAAATACTCTTTCATCCTATCGAAAAACGACCTATCGCGTGAGGTAGGATTAGGTTTAAAGTTATCGGCATTCTTCAGCTTGTCTAATATCTCTTTTTCCTGGTGCGACAGGTTTTTAGGTGTCCAAACATTAATGTTGATCAGTTGGTCGCCCTTGTCATATCCATTGAGTGAAGGTATTCCCTTACCTTTTAACCTAAGCACTTTACCACCCTGAGTTCCGGGGTCAATTTTTATCCTTACCCTTCCATCAATGGTTGGTACTTCAACAGATGTGCCCAAAGCTGCGTCAGGGAAACTTATATAGTGTTCATACAATATATTTGTACCATCCCTCATAAGCTCGGGATCGGGTATTTCCTCAATCTGAACTATCAAATTACCCGGAATACCACCTCTGGGTGCTGCATTTCCCTTGCCATTGACTGAGAGTTGTATTCCATCAGTAACACCGGCAGGTATATTCAGGCTTATAATTTCTTCATCCTTTACTGTGCCGCTCCCACCACAGGTATTGCACTTTTGGGTTATAGTACGGCCTTCACCACTGCAATAAGGGCAGGTTGATGATGTTTGCATTTGGCCAAGGAACGTATTGGTAACACGGGTAATCTGACCGGTGCCATGACAGTGTTGACAGGTATTGAATGATGAACCGTCGGCAGCACCGGTGCCTTTGCAGGTACCGCAAGCCACCAGTTTATTCACTTTGATCTTTTTATCGACACCCTTGGCAATTTCCTGGAGTGACAATTTGACTTTAACTCTAAGGTCAGTTCCCTTGCTGACTCTCCGGCGTGAGCCACCACCACCCTGGCTGAATCCGCCAAAGCCACCTCCAAAGGCACTGCCGAAGATATCACCGAATTGACTGAAGATATCCTCCATACTCATGCCACCACCGAATCCTCCGGCACCAGGCCCTCCACGCATACCATCATGGCCATACTTATCATAGCGTGAACGTTTCTCCTGATTGCTCAGTACTTCATAGGCCTCGGCAGCTTCCTTGAATTTCTCTTCAGCCTCCTTGTTGCCCGGATTTTTGTCGGGGTGGAATTGCAATGCCAGTTTCCTGTATGCTTTCTTTATTTCTGCTTCGCCGGCATTGCGGTCAACTCCTAATATTTCGTAATAATCTCTTTTAGACACTTTTTCTTGCTTATATACCTACTACTACTTTTGCAAACCTGATTACCTTGCCGTTCAATGTATAACCTTTCTGAGTAACATCCATTACCTTATTCTTCTGATCATCAGACGATGCCGGCACATTGGCAATGGCTTCATGGAAATCTGTGTTGAATGGTTGTCCCTGAGCTTCAATCAATTCCAATCCTTTTTGATTCAGACTATTCTTGAATTTATTGTATATCAGTATAGTCCCTTCCTTCAATGGCTCAACGGCCGTAACATTTTCAAAGGAGCCTATTGCCCTTTCAAAGTCGTCAAGAATTGTCAGAAAGTCAGTTATTACCTGTTCTGAAGCTGTTTTGCTCAATTCAATCCTTTCCTTGATGGCTCTTTTCCTGTAATTGTCGAATTCTGAGTAAAGACGCAGGTATTTGTCGTTAATCTCATCATATTTCTTCTGCATAAGCAATAGTTCTTCTGCACTATTGTCTAAGGTTGTTGTTGCAGTACCTGTTGTTTCTTCCTTTTCTTCAGTCACTTCCTGTTTACTTGCTTCGGCATGTCCATAACCTGATTTAATAGGTTCATCTTCATGACCTTGCTTATTCTTATGCTGTTTCATGATTAATTATTTAATTACGCCACTATGAGCCATTAGTTAATGATGGCTGCTACAAAATGTTTGCCAGTAATAAAATAACGACAAAATGTCAGTTATTAATATCCCGGTAATTCAGTTGGATATACTTTGACGGTTTAATCGTCAAAGTGACCGTTGAGGTTTTTATACTCTTTCAATTGAAGCGCCCAGAGCTTGCAAGCGGGCATCAATATCCTGATAGCCTCTGTCAATCTGTTCAATATTGTCAATTCGGCTTTTGCCGCGGGCAGAAAGAGCTGCAATAAGCAAGGCAACACCTGCCCGGATATCTGGTGATGACATTGTTATGCCTCTCAATGAAATCTGGTGATTTAATCCAATGACTGTTGCGCGGTGTGGATCACAAAGTATGATCTGGGCACCCATTTCAATAAGCTTGTCTACAAAAAACAGTCGGCTTTCAAACATCTTCTGATGTATGAGGACGCTGCCTTTTGCCTGAGTTGCAACAACCAGGGCAATGCTTACCAGATCGGGTGTAAACCCCGGCCATGGCGAATCGGCAATTGTCATGATAGAGCCATCCATAAAGGTTTCCACTTCATAAGTGTCCTGTGCCGGAATGAAAAGATCATCATCATGCAATTCCAATTTTATACCCAGTCGCCTGAAAACATCAGGTATTATTCCCAATTCCTGATAATGAACGTTTTTGATAGTAATTTCCGACTGTGTCATGGCAGCCATACCAATAAAACTGCCAATCTCGATCATATCAGGCAGCATGGTATGCTCTGTGCCATTCATGCTATCAACGCCCTCAATGGTGAGAAGATTCGATCCAACACCTGTTATACGGGCGCCCATGCGGTTGAGCATACGGCATAATTGAACCAGGTAAGGCTCGCAGGCAGCGTTGAAGATTGTGGTTGTACCCTTAGCCATTACCGCTGCCATAACAATATTGGCAGTTCCGGTAACGGAGGCTTCATCAAGAAGCATATAACAGCCTTTCAGTTCAGGCGCTGATACACTATAGAAGGTATTAACGTTCTCAAAGTCAAACTTTGCGCCAAGTTTCTGGAGCCCGATGAAATGAGTATCCAGCCGGCGTCTGCCAATTTTATCTCCACCGGGATGTGGCATATATGCCTTGCCATAACGGGCCAGCAGTGGGCCTATCAGCATGATGGAGCCGCGCAATCCGCCCCCTTTTTTACGAAACTCCTGTGATTTGAAATACTCCAGATTGATTTCTTCAGCCTGGAAGCTGTAACTTCCCTTGCCGAGCTTCTCAACTTTAACACCCATGCCTGATAACAACTCTATCAGCTTGTTTACATCCAGAATATCAGGGATGTTGTTGATTGTTACTTTCTCTGGTGTAAGCAGTACAGCACACAAAATCTGCAATGCTTCATTCTTGGCACCCTGGGGTACGATTTCACCCGAGAGCCTACAACCTCCGTTAATAATAAATGATCCCATATAGTTAAGCTTATTAATGCTTTAATTCAGGGAGCAAGTTAATTCTTTTTGCGGTTTCGCTGGTCACGGAACTGGTTATTCTTATCGCGCGGGATAAATTTCTTTTTTCTGTTCATACCCAATGAGGAGGATGAATTGGGCTGACCTCCATTACGGGCAAGCAATTCATTGGTGTGGGTTAGCCTGGTGTCTTCGCTAAGTTTTAACTTGCCATGTGATAATTCGGCAAGGTGATCAGTGATGAGTTCGTCATTCACTGAATCACGATTCCAGTTAAGGTATGATTTCTTCAGGTGGTTTGCTATGTTCTTTACCAGTGCATCTTTCTCAGCACCATCTTCAAAAGTGGTAGCCTTCTCAATCATCTTGGCTATATTTTTGCCATAAGGCCTGAACTTGATTGTTTCCTGCGGATATGGTATGGTATTTGGCCTGCCTAATCTTTCTTCGGGCGAAGGGACAGGGAATGGGCCGTCAACGTCTAACTTGTAATTTGAAATGATGTAAAGATGGTCCCACAGTTTCCTTCTATAATCGGTGGTATCACGCTGCTCAGGATGAAGCTGCGCCATGATATTCACCAGTGCTTTGCATAGATTGGTGCGCTTTTCCTTGTCTTCAATGGTCATTACATAAGCTACCATTTTCTGAACATTGCGGCCGTACTCAGGAATTATGAGTTTCTCGCGTGTGCTGTTATAATCCATAAAGAAAATTTAATTAGGCTTTTTCTGATACCTGTCTATCTAATTATTGTTGGCAATAATAAATACAATGCTCCCGAATGATCTTATATTTCAAAAATAATGTGAGGTACGTACTTATTGGTCTGCAAGGAGATATTAACATAACAGACGCTGCAAATATAACGCTTTATTTTTAATCAGGTTTCAAATTAGATAAAAAAGAAAAACAGTATATGCAGAAAACAAAAAACAGAAAATACACAGTCAATAGCTGAAATTCAGTTCAAATTGACTACTCCGGACAAATGTATGCCACAATTCGGGGCAAAAGTGAGCCAGCATACCTGAGCTAAGGGTGCCACTTTTCCATATGCAAAGGATTGCTGCCTGCACCTGGGAAAAGGCGATTATCAATAGTCAGGTTTGGGATTCATTTTGACCCACCTTATAGTCGCTTAGTACCCACTAAATACAAACAATATTAAAATTATAAAGTGTCTGGTCAGAGATTAGTTAGAGAATAGTTAGCATATAGTTATCGGATCCAAATGAATCCCGACCGAAAACATACGATTATTACACTCAAGTTTTGTTAAATAGTGGTAAAAGTATGTTGACTACTTTAACCGGAAAGGTCAATTTCTAGTTCTCTTTTAGAAAATGCAATGTATTTATTGAACAAGTAGCTATTGGTTATCTTCATAGATCGATATTGTATAAATATTCTTTATATATTTGTTTCTTATAACCATGCAATATGAAACCACTACTTTCAATTGTTCTTTTTTTTCTTAGTCTTTTGGCTACCGGTCAGAACTTCCAACTCTTTAACATGAACACCCACAAGGTTTTCAGAACATTGGATGAATCGTCAAAAACCTTTAGTCTTGTTTTTGATTCGGTAAATGTGCAATCCTCAGGTGCTGTTTATTATCCGTATAAAACCGTTGGCGATACAGGATATATAAGTGATACATGCCACGTTTGGGGACAATACTGTTATCATCAGAATCGTCCGTCATGGATGGGTAGTGAAGTACAGATTGCAGATGATGTTTACAGCTTTATAACCAACAATGGCTCAGTTGTGAGTATGAATTTTAATCTGGCCCCATTGCAGGCTCATATATTTTATGAGGATGGCCTTCAGCGCTTCTCCATAAGCAGGGTCTCGCCGGGTGCTGATACCATGAGTATTCTCGGAATGATTGATTCTGTTTATCGTTATAAGATTTCCCATACTGACCTTCAGGGTAATTTCATTAACTCCGCTCTTAATTCCCGGGAAATCATAATTGGCAAACAACTTGAGTTGATTGGTTTCTTCAGAATAGATAGCTTTCCTCATGTGCTGGAACCTTTGATTTTAATGGGAAATGAATCACCCGATGCCGGATTTTATCAACTCACAAATGACAGAATCTTTGATTACCTGCCGGGTGATGTTATTCAATGGTATGAATTTTTTAATTGGCCGGAATATCCTGAATTAAGTTATAGGAATTATTTTACTGATAGTTTTATTGAAAGACTTGAAACTTCTGATTCGTTGAAATATAAAGTAATAAGGGAAATATATATTCCTGATTCATCATCTTTAACCGTTGATACCACATGGTTAAAATATAGAAAGGATGAAGTGATTGCCAACATTCCATTTGACTGGATTGGAACACAGATAACACGGCATGGTTCTCTTGAAAAAATGGATTACTGTGGACTTGATTTGTGGACTTTCAATTATTGGGATGGGCATTTGGAGTATTGTTCTGAAGAAAATTCATGGTGCGATTTCGATGAATTCGGTTTTACTTCTACCAGCAAGGCATACGTTGAAGGAATCGGACTTTATGAATATCATAGTGGTGTTCACGGCCCTCCCACTAACAGTTCATCAGGCTCCGGTATAAACTATTTCTCAAAGCAAGGCGCTGAGTGTGGTGAAAAGGTTGTAGGTATTGTTGATCATCCTGATAAAGACTATCCACTGGTCATTTTACCAAATCCCGCCAATGAGTTTTTTATCGTATCGTATCAACCGGTCAACAAACTTAAAAATGTCAGGCTGCAGGTGATTGATATCAGCGGTAGAACATCAATCGATATCAATAATTACAACAGTGGTAGTTTGGTTGATATAAGTATGTTGCCAGGGGGCTTATACCTTGTGCGGCTTATTGATGGAAGAAGTATATTGAACAGGAAACTTATTGTTAAATAGACCTCCAATTACCGGTCTATACGTAAAGTTAAAGATCCTTTAACCTGCAAACAAAGGATCTTTAATTTTGCAAATTTCAACAACAACTGTTTCTGCCCAAAACCATAGAAAAATACGGTAGCCTTGGTATTGGGGCCGGTCATTATCGGTAATAATTCAATATAAGATAATAATACTATTCTTTTATCCATTTTCCCATTCCAATCACCTTATTGCTTGTTGAAATCCTATAGGGATAAACGCCTTTTGTCAATTCTGACGTGTCAATGTGCTGCATGTCAGTAACAACAACTTCAGTTAAAACTAGGCGCCCATTTAAATCAAACAACTGAAGTGTGGCAGTATTGTGTTGTACGCCCAGTTTAACCTGCAGGAAATCTTTACCCGGGTTAGGTATTATGATTGCTTCCATTGCCTGGGGCATGTTGTTGTTGTCAGTATTTACTATCAGACCTTCGCTGTTGACTTTTAATACGAATGGATGAGAAATACAGTCATAAGATTGAACGTCGTAGTAATCTCCAACTACAACTATGTGGTTGTCAATAGTTTCAATTATGTCTTTAGGAAGATAAGCATCATCTTGACCATAAAAGATCTGTTCAATTAATTCCAGGTTGTAATTTAGCTTGTTTAACACGATAAATGAAGTATGTGCACATGGTGGAAAGTAATCTCCGACATAATACCATCCCATAACCCATATGTAATCAGTGGTAGCAAGGATATTTTTTTTCCCCATACCAGGGTATGTTATGCTTCCTGTTTCACCAGGTAACGTGATAGTATAGAGTAGAGAATCGTTTAGATTGTATTTGGAGAGACCTAAATTACGGATGTATTCCTCATAAAACTGTCCTGATAAAAAATAACTTGAATCATTTATTTTAGCCAGCTTGGTTTGTGAGTGAAACTCATTATCGGGCATTACGATTTCAATATTGCTAAGATCGTAGCTGATTTTTGCTATCGGATTATTGGGTACCCATGTCAAATGAAAAACCCTGTAGTTTATTTTTAATAATTCACTTGTTTCATCAATAATCAAGCTTGTTATGGCTTTATTTGTGGTGTCATCTGCTACAAAATAATCATATTCTCCATTAGTTAAATGGGCCTTAATTATGGAATAGTTGTATGAAAGAGAAGAGTTTGGTGTTTTAAAGAAAGACAAGATATATGC
>JAEYXG010000344.1 GCA_023428585.1 Bacteroidota bacterium | reverse complement strand
CCTAAGTTCAATGAAGAAGAAAGAAGAAGCTCCTGCTGAAGCACCTCCTGCACCAACTAAGGATCAGGAACTACTTACTGAAATTCGCGACTTATTGAAGAAATAATAAATACATTTTTTGCCGGTCTTGCAAATTTTTAAATCAGAAGAGTATACAAAATCAATATGATCATACTACTTTCATCGTCCAAAAGGATGAATTTCAATGGTATTTCAGTTGTCAATTATAAGAACATGCCATTTTTCATCAAGGACTCTGAAAAATTGATCAAGTTGATGAAAAAGTTCAGGATTAGTGAATTAACCAAACTAATGAACATTAGCCATAAACTTGCGGAAACCAACTATAATTGGTTCCAGGAATGGCAATATCCTTATGATCTGAATAAAGCAAGACCGGCTATATTTTCATTTACCGGTGATGTATATGATGGCTTAAGAGCCCAGGAATTAACCGCTTCACAAATTGACCTGGCAGATAAAAGAATAAGAATTCTCTCAGGACTTTATGGTTTACTTAAGCCTACCGATCTTATACTGCCATATCGGTTGGAGATGGCTACGAAGTTAAACGGCAATAACTTCGATGATCTTTATGATTTCTGGAAATCAAAACTCACCCGGTATCTGTTAAAAGAACTGCAACCAACCAAAAATAATACCATTGTTAACCTTGCATCACTTGAATATACCAATGCTCTTGACTTGAAGAAAATGAAAGCAAATATTCTCACACCAACCTTTTTAGACTTCAAAAATGGCAACTTCAAATTTATAAGCATTAATGCAAAAAGAGCACGAGGACTAATGACCCGCTATATTATTGAAAAGAATATTGACGATACGGAACAGTTGAAGCTTTTTACCGATGGTGGGTACTCATTTGATGACAAGCTATCAAATAAAAACAAGTGGGTATTTGTTAGATGACAATATCATTACTAAAAACCATTATTATCTTGACACCCCTATTTATTTCAATTTATAGTTAAGATCATTTTGAACTTTCAATAGAATTCACGATCTTTATATCCTATCAGTTAAAACAAAAGTAATTTTCCTTTGTTTTTGATAAGATTAACAGTAGGCTCCAATGAAAATATATATCAAGTACGATATACATTATGCAGTGAATCAGTTGATCAGTGAGAAACTTGCTGCAATGGGCATGGATTTTGAAATGGAAGGACTGGGTGAGATAAACATCAAAAGTGAGCTTACTGATAAACAAATGCATGAGCTTTCAGGTTATCTTAAGTACTATGGAATTGATATAGTAGACAATCTAAAAAGCACCCTGGTTCAAAAAACCAAGGATGTTATTCGTGAGATGATATATAAGGAAGAAGGACTTCCCACTTCAAAAATATCATCTTACATTTCTGACAGGGTTAACAGAAGTTATGGATATCTGCATAATCTATTTGCAGAGAATACATACACATCGATTGGGAACTATATTATTATGCAAAAGATTGAGCGTGCAAAGCAATTGATAATGGAAGGTGATTTAACTTTAACTGAAATATCCTACAAGTTAAGTTATAGCAGCGTTGCGCACCTCTCTTACCAATTTAAGAAAACTACGGGCTTGACACCATCTGCATTCCAAAGAATTATTAAACGAAGACGCGGTGAGATAGAAACTCCCGTTGAGAAATAAATTGTTTTCATTACGTCAGTTATATAATAATTGGCAAATCCAATTAAAATTACAATGGCCAATACCCCACTAAACATACTGTTAGCAGAAGACGATGAAGATGATCGCTTCTTTTTCAAAGAGGCCATTGACAAGGTGAAGATTAAAACCGTGCTTACTATGGTAAACGACGGTGTTGAATTGATGGAATATCTCTATAATCCGGAAAACGAAAGTCCTCACGTGGTATTCCTTGATTTGAATATGCCGCGTAAAGGAGGGATTGAATGTTTACAGGAAATCAGAAATAACAAAAAATTCAGCAATCTCACTATTGCCATATATTCAACCTCGGCTTCCGATAGCGACATAGAAGAAACATTTGTCAAAGGGGCAAATATTTATATTAGAAAACCGAACGATTTCAAAATCTTACAGAAAGTAATATCGGAAGTGCTTTCAGTGAATTGGCAATATCACACTTCAGGCTTAAATAAAGACCACTTCGTGTTGAGTATTTAGTTATTAATAAGATGAAACAACATCTCCCTGGCATCAAGTTAATACTTGTGACTATAGTGGCTGTGGTTTCTATTATTTTTCTAACCTTTCTTTACGGAATCACATTTAATCAAATCAACTCAACATTATCTACCTCACGGAAGATAATTCACATAAACAATATTGAAATTGAACTTGAAAAAACAATTTCAAAATTATTGTATGCTGAATCACTTCAACGAAGTTTTCTCCTAACCAATGACTCCTCTTTCCTAAATTCATTCAACCGTGTGAAATTGGAATTGGCGACCTCCTACTCATTACTTTATCAATTTCTCGCAAATGACAATATTCAGCTTAAACAGCTTGAATTGCTTGAAAAAAGCACCAATTTAAGATTTGCTTTATTGGAATCAGCCTTCTCGCCTTCTCTACTCACTCATAATACCCCTGATAAGCTTGCCATAAATCTGGATTATGGTAATCGGTTATTGGAAAACTCCATTAACCTCACTTATAAAATGGTGAACTACCAAGAGGAGCTTCTGTTGTTGCTAGAGAAAGAGCACAGGGAATCAATCACCTTAATGCCTATTACCTATTTTGTTATTGTACTGTTGCTGTTGATTCTATTTTCATTCCTTTTGATCCGCTTGAATGCTGATCGAAAAAAACTTATCAGGATCAATGATGAACTTTCAATAATTAATCAAACATACGCACAAGTCGAGAAGTTGGCAGGCTTAGGCAACTGGAGATACAATTTCCAGGACAAGTCAAGCTTATACTCTCAAAACTTTTATACACTCTTAGGACTTGATCCGAAACGTCACACACTTAATCTTAGGAGTTTTCTCC
The DNA here is from genome assembly GCA_023428585.1 of Bacteroidota bacterium. Classification (GTDB taxonomy): domain Bacteria; phylum Bacteroidota; class Bacteroidia; order Bacteroidales; family Lentimicrobiaceae; genus Lentimicrobium. Next base: position 9,887 of record JAEYXG010000344.1, on the reverse strand, counting down.
AATTTGTTCACCCAAACGACCGTAAACATGTCATTGAATCATTCAAGAGTTCCTTTCGACACTTTAAGCCGTTTATTGTAACATATAGATTATACACTAAAGATCACAATATAAAACACATAAAATCGATTGGAAAAATAATTACTGACAATAAGAATCAGAAGTACTTTAATGGAATAAACATGGATATTACCGAATTGGTAATCAATAGCAGGCAACTGGAATTAAAAAATAAAAAGTTGGAGCTCTTCAATACCGATCTTGCATCATTCAATTACGTTGCTAGTCATGATCTTCAAGCACCACTAAGAAAAATACAGATGTTCATCTCCAGAATTGAAGAGATAGAATTACCAAACATGTCAAATCAAGGTGTAGAGTACTTCAAGCGAATTAAGGCTGCTGCTTCACATATGCAAGTATTGATCAACGATCTGTTATTATTTTCACGCACCAATTCAAGTACTGCCAATTTCGAATTGACCAACCTTAATGAATTGTTAACCAATGCAAAAGAAGAGATTATCATACAATTAGACGAAAAGAAGGCTAAAATAGTATCAGAAGACCTACCTATCATATTTGCAATTCCATATCAGATTCAACAGTTATTCATCAATCTGCTTTCTAACTCAATAAAATTCTCAAGAGATGATGAAACACCCATTATCAATATTTCATACCGGATAATACAGAAGCAATTTCTGTTATTTGATGAGGATTTAATTAGTGACACTTATCATAAAATCACACTGTGCGATAATGGCATTGGATTTGAAAATCACTATGCTGAAAAAATATTTCATCTCCTTTTCAGATTACACGATAAAGCCCAATATCCTGGAAGTGGAATTGGATTGGCAATTTGCAAAAAAATTGTTGAAAACCATTTCGGCTATATAGAAGCTACAAGTGAACCAGGCAAAGGGGCTTGTTTTAAAATTTACATTCCCACCAACCTAAGGTAAAAACCTTCCCATCAATAGGTCATTTCTTTTAGCATGCTCATGAGGAAACAATTATATGGCCTAATTCCTGGGGTTTTCTTTTCAAAACGACTCAAGAAAAATTCAGAAAATGAAAATATTAAGTAAATTAATGTAACACATTTCTTATTTGTGGCAACCATCTTTGTTCATTTTACAGCCATAACAGTGATGATTGTATCAACATATAAATATTATCCTGACGACGAAGAAGACATGTTAATGAATGATTATGAAGAAGCTGTAACATCATTAAGCTAAAATAATGAATACCTTTTTTGTTAATTATCCATAAACACTTGCATTATAGGAAAACATTTTGTACCTTAATACAGTTTTGTTATTCATAACCGGGCATATACACTTTTAGCATAAATTGTCAGGTTCAATATTTGCAATCCATTTACGTTATTGCTATATGAATTGCAATAGTGAATAATGGAACAAAGTAAAACAAATGAATTTAATCATTAACTAACTTTAAAAATCAATAGCCATGAACGCAGGAAAATTCATTTTAAGCATCGCAGTTGGTGTAGCAGCCGGAGCTGTATTAGGAGTATTGTTAGCACCAGATAAAGGTAGTGAGACCCGGAGAAAAATATCGGAGAAAAGCAATGAATATGCTGATGAGCTCAAAGACAAGTTCAATGATTTCATAGAAAACATGATTGATAAATTTGATACAGTCAAGACCAGCGCCGAGAATCTTACCAAAAAGGGCAAGCAAAAGGTTGAACAAATGGAAAACGAGGTTAACGTATAATGAAATCACTTCACTTTAGGAGCTGCGATTGAATTAAATTTTGGAATTATGGAAGAAAATTCGCCGTTGTTCGGGGCCTTGCTGGAAAAATTGGAAAATTTCAGCAAGACCTCGATTGACCTATTTAAGTTGAAAGCAATAGATAAGCTTTCAGCTATACTTTCAAGTACTATCTATATTTTACTAATTGGTCTATTAGCATTTGTTTTCATTCTATTTTTGAATCTGGCCATGGCATTCTGGATAAGTGATTTGCTAGGAAAAGCATACGCCGGCTTCTTCATCATATCAGGATTTTACTTGCTATTAGTATTAGTGGTGGTCATTTTCAATAAAAAGATTATTAAAGCTCCAGTAATCACCGCTCTGATCTCAAAACTATTAAAGTAAGAAGGTAAAATGCAAAAAAATGATTCTGTAAGTGAACTACAGTCAGCCATTCAGATATTGGAAACCAAACAAAAAGAGGACTTCCTAAGCCTGAAGAAAGAATTTATTGATATTGGCGAACAAATGAAGCCTTCAAATCTTCTTAAAGAAGGTATCGGTCAATTAAGTAGATCGTCTGAAGTAAGGAAAGCTCTGCTCGTAACCGGGACTACCATAGTTACCGGCATGATTATTCACCGACTTCTATCAGGAAAAAAAGGGCCAAAGTCAAATGCCACAACCAATAATATAAGTGACACCATTGCACATCAGATAAAGCTGGCTTCCTTTTCCTTAGTAAAGTACGCTTTGGCAACTGTAATCTCCCAAAACTCCGACAAGATAAAGCAATTTGCCTACGACCTCCTATCAAAACAACGTAATAAGCAGTCATGGAATTCTGAAAATGAAGAATCCAATGTAGATTAACATCAGGTTGCCATACAAAATTCAATTTCCATAAATAATAATTCAGTTTTTTTTTGTCATTTTAATGTTCATTTGATCAAACCAAATGATCACTTCTTCGTTTATGCTATTTAAGGTGAATTAGAATATGAGATATCTTATTCCCCATAATGAAAAAACATAGAAAATAGGACTGGTTATTCAATAATATAGCAACACTATTGCATAATATATGTTCTATTTGCCATACACTCTATCATGAAAGAGGAAAGACTGCCTGAGAAGGTAAATAACAGTGCAGGAAATATTCGCGAGTATATATTCAATCAAGCAGAAATCAACGCTGATCTTGGAACCTTTTCATGGAATCTTGATACCGAAGAACTATACTATTCCGATAACTTTTACAGGCTGCTTGGATGTGAACCAAACGAGTTTATTCCCGACATTAATTACTTCAATGAAACATTCCTTCATCCTGAAGACCGTCAAAAAATTGAAGAAGCACGGCGAAATACAAAAATGAACAAGAGTGCGGATACCTGGGAATACAGGATCCGCACCAAGAGTGGTTCAATCAAAAACATCAAGGCAATAAGCAATGTTGCTGTTATAGAAGGAGCGAGAGTTCTGATCGGCACACTTCAGGATGTTACTAAGGAAGTATCCAAATTAAACCAGCTTCAGAAACGGCAGGAAGAGCTGAGGTTAACCAATATTGAACTCAAGACTTCCCTTAGGGTAATCCATTTCGCTGAAATCAGTGCCGGATTGGGGCATTGGCATATAAATCTGGAGACAAGTGAGTTTATTCTTTCAGAGAACCTTCGTAAAATCTGCGGATATGATATGAATGAGGAAAGCAGCTTTGAGAGTATACTCAATATGGTTCATTCTGATGATCGGCAAAACCTCATCGAGTCAAGCCTCAAGGATTATAAAATGAATCGTACCAGTGTCAGTGTATTCAGGATTATACGCCGTGATGGGAAGAGCCGCTATATTAAAGGCACCTCTGATAAGATTCGCATAAATAAAACCAATTTCATTGTCGGTATTGCACAGGATATCACCTCATTGATCGACAAAGAAATAATGCTTGAAGAGAAGAACCTTCAATTGGAGAGGCAAAATGCTGAACTGGCATCTTTCAATCACATGGCTTCACATGATTTGCAGGAACCTTTGCGTAAAATACAGGTTCTATCAAAGCTGATTCTCGATAAGGAAGAATCAAGTCTTTCATCTACTTCCATCAATTATTTCAACCGCATTGTCTATTCGGCACACAGGATGCAAAACCTGATCAATGATTTGCTTGAATATTCCAGAACCAACAATCCTACCACAATCAAGATTCCCTATGATCTTAACAAGATATTGCACGAATCACTACTAAACCTGAAGGAGGAGATAGCTATCAAGCAAGCAAATATAAAGGCAGAAAAACTCCCTGTATTAAATGTCATTCCTTCACAAATACAGCAATTATTCATTAACCTACTTGACAATGCAATCAAATACAGTAAAGAAGGAGTTCCTCCAGAGATCAGCATCACTGTAAAGATTGTTCCTGGGGAATTCATCACAGGATTCGGATTAAAGAAGATTGCAAATTATCACTGTATAAGTATATCTGACAACGGAATAGGTTTTAATCAACAGTACAGCCAGAAGATATTTGAAATTTTTCAACGATTACATAACAAGAATGAATACTCGGGTACGGGTATAGGATTAACCATTTGCAAGAAAGTTATTCAGAACCACAATGGTTATATAACTGCGACCGGCGTACCCGGTGAAGGCGCAACCTTTAATCTCTTCTTCCCGGTTGAAGATAATCAGGAACTGGAATTTATGTAGAGCTATACTTTCACTCGCAATAATATTACCAGCATTCACAAAACATATTATTAAACTCGGTGTAAATCGAGACCGGGAGTATACAGAAGAATTTACGATGATCCCCTTCTTCTCAATTAAAATGAGAGTACACATTAGTGGTTATATGAATTTGACCACACTTTTTACCAATAAAATGAATACATTTGCACCCCAAACCATTCGGAGAGATGCCAGAGTGGTCGATTGGGGCGGTCTCGAAAACCGTTGTACCCTTACGGGTACCAAGGGTTCGAATCCCTTTCTCTCCGCATCCTGATGCCCGATAACGTAAGCTATCGGGCATTTTACTTTTTTAAAGTTATGTATTTGGGTATATTGAAACCTATAAGTTGTTTAGATTCATTATAAAGTAATGGATTAACCCCTATTTTGTATAGTTGAATATTGCTTACTAGAAAAAACTGATTTATATTCGCAATCACTAAATACCTATTGAGTTAGTAATCTCAACACTGATATGATTGAAAGTAGAGTGACAACTGCATATTCTTATCTTGATTATCAGTTACATGCATCGCATTTATCATCTTTTATATCCCAATACCAAATAATAAGCTTTATATGAATCAAAAAGCAAACATCTATCGGTATGGACTTAAGCGAAACTGCACTTTCGCTCTAGTTATGTTATTGGCTTTTTTTACTCTCTCTTCCTATGCGCAGGAAGGCAAGCAATTATTTGAAAAAAACTGTGCTGTCTGCCATCAATTAGGCCAAGGGAAACTTGTAGGGCCTGATTTAAAGGATGTAACTGATAGAAGAGAAAGAGAATGGCTGGTGAAATTCATACGTAATTCACAGGAAGTTATTAATTCAGGTGATCCTATTGCCGTGAAAATCTATGAGGAATACAAGAAGTCAGTGATGCCCTCTTTTACCCAGTTCTCTGATGCGGAAGTGAATAGCATTATTGACTACATCGACAAATGGGAGCCGGCAGTGGTAGAGGTCCTTAATGTTGATGTAAATAAGAAAACAGGATTTAAACATGAGGAATACCTAAGAGGCGAAAGGCTTTTCCATGGATTAATTCCTTTAAAAAATGGAGGTAGCTTTAATTGCACTAATTGCCATAATACCATTACCGACGATTCATTGAATTGGAATCCTTCAGCAATGGACTTAGCCAATTCATTCATGGATCCCAAGGGAATGAACATATACCAATCAATGGGGCAGCCGGTTTCAGAAAAAATGCAACAGGCCCACAATGATATAAAAATGAGTGAAGATGAAGTGTATTATATTGCTGCCTACCTATCTCATATAAGCACCGGTCAGTTGGTTGAGCATAAAATATTTCCTGTTAAGCTAATGCTCTTTCTGGCTTTTGGCCTACTGATGACTCTGGCAATCATTGATCTACTCTTTTTAAAAAAAATAAAATACAGGATCATCCATATCGCAGTACTTCTCACCGGTATTGCTGTACACACCGGACTGGCAGTTGTTGAGGCTCAAAACCTAAGCCGAACAAAGAACTATGCACCCGACCAACCAATTAAGTTTTCACATAAAATTCATGCCGGCGATAACAAGATTGATTGCCGTTACTGCCATACGTCTGTTGATTTCAGCAAATCAGCAGGAATACCTTCAAACAATCTGTGTCTAAATTGTCATAATGTGGTCAGAACAGGCACTAATTCCGGAAACTTTGAAATAAACAAAATACATAGGGCTGCAAATTCAGGCAAGCCCATTGAATGGATAAGAGTGCATAATTTGCCTGACCATGCTTATTTCAATCATTCCCAACACACCAGTGCCGGAAATATTGAGTGTCAAACCTGTCATGGTAAAGTGGAAGAAATGCATATCCTGAAACAGGAAAACGACCTCTCCATGGGATGGTGTGTGAATTGTCACCGCGATACTGAGATCAACTTCAAGGGAAACAAATACTATTCCATCTACAAAAACCAAAAGGCATCTGATGAAAGTGGAAAAACATCACCGGTGACCGTTGAAAGTATTGGTGGAATTGATTGCATGAAATGTCATTATTGATTTTGTAAACTATAATTATCCATATTAACCTTTGTAGTAAATGGAAAAAAAATACTGGAGCAGTGTTGAAGTTTTAAACGGAGAAACGCCTAAAGCTCAGGAGATTGATAATTCTGATGAAAGATCATTGCTTGAAATCATTGATGAAGAGATCACGGCAAAACCTTCTTCGCGGCGCAACTTCCTGAAGTTTTGCGGGTTTAGTTTCGCGGGTGCTGCCATTGCCTCGAGCTGTGAAAATCCTGTTAAGAAAGCCATTCCATATCTTAATAAGCCTGAAGAGGTGACACCCGGCATGGCAAACCATTATGCTTCAACCTATTTTGATGGATTTGAGTATAATGCCATCATTGTGAAGGTGCGTGATGGACGGCCAATAAAAATTGAGGGTAATCAGTTTTCCTCCATCAGCAGGGGTAGAACAACCGCCAGGGTCCAAGCCTCCCTTCTGAGCCTTTATGACGGTATTGCCCGTCTGAAAAATCCTGTCAAGGATGGTGCTGAAACCAACTGGGCTCAAGCTGACAATGATATAGTAGCTCGATTAAGGAATGTAGCAGAAGCTGGACAACAGACAGTGATACTAACGTCAAATGTCATCAGTCCATCCACCCGGACCCTCATCAATGATTTTCTGCTAATATTTCCCGGTAAGCATGTTGTTTATGAACCTGTTTCTTATACAGGGATGTTGCTTGCAAACAAAGTGAACCTTGATATTAATGGAATACCTGATTACCTTTTTGATAAAGCAAGTATAATAGTGTCATTCTCTGCTGATTTTCTTGGCACCTGGCTTTCTCCTGCAGAGTATGCTTTTCGCTATGGCATAGCCAAAGATCTTCAAAATGGACGCACTGAAATGGTGAAGCATTATCAGTTTGAAAGCGGCCTCTCCATTACAGGCAGCAAGGCCGATGAACGCTATCCCATAAAACCTTCAGAAGAACCGGGAGTTATACTTCAGTTGTATAATGAAATTGCAAAACTGGCAGGCCAAACTACTGTCACTTCGGGAATAAAACACCCTGCAATAGAGAAAATTGCTGCCACACTATGGAGTTTAAGAGGTAAATCAATAGTGGTTTCCGGAAGTAATGACCCTGATGTGCAGATGGTGATAAATGCTATCAATGCCCTGCTTGACAACTATGGCAATACCCTTGATCTGAACCGCCTGCTCCTTACAAATCAGGCAATTGACAGCGACATGAACCTGTTGGTTGAGGAGATGAAAAATGGAACCGTAGGTGGCCTTATTATGTGGAATTGTAATCCTGCATTCGATTATCACCAGCCGGAAGCTTTCATTGAAGGTTTAAAGAATATGAAGGTCACCGTTTCAATGAATGGCACGGTGAATGAAACCAACGAACACTTCCGTTATGTATTGCCGGCACATCACTATCTGGAATCATGGGATGATGCTGAACCCAAAACGGGAGTCTACAGCCTCGCCCAACCTGTCATACGTAATATATTCAACACCCGCCAACCGCAAGATAGCCTGTTAAAGTGGATGGGAAGTACAACAGATTATTATCAGTACATAAAAACCAACTGGCTCTATCGGTCTGTCATTATTCCAGAATCTGAATGGAATGCCACTTTACAAAAAGGTGTTTATGAAATTGAAACTCCTGTTAGAAATTATAGTTTCAATGGCACATTATTGAATGATTCGCTGGCTGCAATTGCAGCGAAAGTCAAACAATCTGCCAACAACATTGAGGTACAGGCATACACCGGCATTGCCCTCAGCAATGGAATTCATGCCAACAATCCATGGCTACTGGAATTGCCTGATCCCATTACCAAGGTTTCATGGGATAACATAGCATCCATTTCAGCGGCCACTGCACAGAAACTAAATCTTATAACCGGAAGCCTCATCCTTATTAATGGATTAAAGTTTCCTGTTTACATACAACCCGGCCAGGCTGATGATACCATCTCAGTGGCATTGGGATACGGGCACACCAAATACGGAAAAGTGGCAACCGGAATCGGCAGCAATGCATATAAACTGGTAACGTACCTCAACAATAACCGTTGCAGGAATAAAATAACCGGTGTTGAAATAAAACCGCTTGCAGGTGAATATCCTCTTGCCATCTCACAAAAGCACGGCAGTCTGGAAGAGAGGCCTATAGTGCGTGAAACCATCCTTTCGAGGTACAAGGAAAATCCCGAAGCTGGCAATGAACTGCACGCTGAATTTGAAAAGAAGCATGTTACCCTTTACAAGGAAAATCAGTTCCCGGGGCATCACTGGGCTATGGGTGTTGACCTTAACAAATGTGTGGGTTGCAGTACCTGCGTTATTGCCTGTCAGGCTGAGAATAACATTCCGGTGGTCGGAAAGGAGGAAGTTCAAAGAACCAGAATCATGCATTGGATGAGGATTGACAGGTACTATTCAGGCAACCCCCAAAATCCGGAGGTTGTGTTTCAACCCCTTGCCTGTCAACACTGCGACAATGCTCCCTGTGAGAATGTATGCCCTGTATCGGCAACAAACCATAGCAGTGAGGGACTGAACCAGATGGCTTACAACCGTTGCATCGGAACCAAATACTGCATTAACAACTGTCCTTATAAAGTTAGGCGTTTCAATTGGTTCAGGTATGCCACCAATGAGAAGTTTGATTACAATATGAACTCTGATCTTGGCAGGATGGTATTAAATCCCGATGTTACCGTTCGTGAACGGGGAGTTGTGGAGAAATGCACCTTCTGCGTTCAGCGCATTCAGGAGAAAAAGCTGCAGGCCAAGCTGGAGAACCGTCCCTTGGCTGACGGCGACATACTGCCGGCATGTGTACAATCATGTCCTGCCGATGCACTGGTATTTGGTGACCTGAACAATCCGGAGAGCAAAATCTCCAAGTTTTATAAAGATCCCCGCAACTACCATCTACTGGAAGAACTTCATACATTACCTTCAGTAGGATATTTAACGATGGTAAGGAACAAGGAAGAGCAAAATTCATAGAAAGGTTAACACAATCACATAAAAGCACATACTTTATGTACAAAACTGAAGTCAGAGGGTCATTAATCCATGGTAACAAGACTTACCACCAGATAAGTAGTGACATCATTGCTCCCATTGACCAGCCCATTCCATTATGGTGGAAGGCGGCCTTTGGAGTTAGTATGCTAGCATTGCTTTATGGGGTGATTGCAATTTACATTACCATAACAGTAGGCATTGGCACATGGGGCGTCAATAACTCTGTTGCCTGGGGATGGGAGATTATAAACTTTGTGTGGTGGATAGGAATTGGCCATGCCGGTACGGCTTTCTCCATATTCCTGTTAATCCTCCGACAGAAGTGGAGAACATCCATCAACAGGGCTGCCGAAGCCATGACGGT
>JAEYXG010000321.1 GCA_023428585.1 Bacteroidota bacterium | reverse complement strand
GTTAAATGCTACATTGACAGTAAGGGCGAATACTGCCGGATCTCATCAAGGCAAGGGTTGGGAGTTATTTACAGATAATGTGATTAAGAAATTATCTGACCAGCGTGAAAAAATTGTATTTTTACTCTGGGGAAGGTATGCACAAAACAAGCGTCAATTGATCGACACTACAAAACACTTCATTTTAGAGGCACCTCACCCTTCTCCATTAAGTGCATATCGTGGATTTATGGGCTGTCGCCCATTTTCTAAGACAAATAAGTTACTTATTGATGCGGGATTGGAGCCGGTGGATTGGAGGTTGACACAATAGGTGATTGTAGTACTTTGCCATTTCAATTGTTTGAATAAATTTCTTAATGCCTGTGCTGAAGAAAATCTTCAGAAGGAATTACTTAACCTAATCATGTATTTATGCGGAAATTCATTTCTTTAATTACATTGTCCTTGCTGCTCACGGTCAATACATTTGCCGGAGGCTATCAGGTTGGACTTCATGGTGTTAAACAGATAGGAATGGGCCTTGTTGGAACATCGCTAACCCTCGATGCCAGTTCACTATTCTACAATCCTGGAGGATTGTCATTTATTACACCTGATTATAGTTTTGCATTGGGAGGAAGTGCCATCAAATCATTTACAGTCTATAAGAAAAGTGAACCTTCCATGACGGAGGCAATGACAGACAACCCTCTGGGGACTCCATTTTATTTTTATGGTGCAGCTCGAATTACGGATAGATTGAGTGCCGGTTTGGCAATAAACACACCCTATGGGAATGGACTGTCTTGGGGTAAGGAATGGATTGGCAGATATATGATTCAAGACCTCTCACTTAGAGCAATCTTCTTTCAACCCACACTTTCATATAAGATAAATGATCAACTGGGTATAGGCGTCGGACTTGTATATGCCACGGGTAAGTTTGAAATGAACAGGGCATTACCCGTTTATGATGCCGACGGTGAAGGAAGTGTTAATTTAGAAGGTTCTACCAGCAATATTGGATTTAATGCGGGAATATTATTTCAGCCATTTGAAGAGTTGAATATTGGAGTTGATTATAGATCATCCGTTGATATGGAAGTTGATGATGTTACTGCAACCTTTGATGTACCACTCTCACTACAAGGGAATTTCCCAAATACTAAAGTGTCAACAAAACTTCCATTACCGGCTAACATGGATTTTGGAGCATCCTATACTTTTGATGAAAGGTTGCTTGTGGCTTTTAGTTTGAATTACGTCTTCTGGAGCAGCTATGACTCATTGATCTTTGATTTTGAAAAAAACACAGCAGCCCTGACTGACTCTCGTAATCCCAGACTCTATGAAAACAAGCTTATAGCAAGGGTAGGAACACAATATAAGATAAATGATGCCCTCTATGTAAGGGCAGGTGGCTATTATGATCCATCGCCCGTTAATAAGGACTATTTCTCTCCTGAAACTCCAAGCCTGAATAGCGTAGGTTTAACTTTGGGTGTTTCGATATATCCACTTGAAAAATTGGCAATAGATTTATCCTTCTTATATATCTCGGGTCAAGAAGGTGAGAGAACATATAAGCCTGATAATTTTTCAGGAACGTTTAAAGCAAATACCTACATCCCGGGAATTGGAATTACATACAATCTCTAACCATTATAACACTCAAACATGAAAAAACATATAGTATTCACATATATAATACTTGCGGTTGTCATTGCAGCATGCAAACCAGAAGTTGATTCATTTGAGCCATCGGCGGGTAATGCAGATTTTACAAAGTACATTGCACTGGGTAATTCATTAACCTCCGGATATCTGGATGGAGACCTGTTTAAGAGCGGACAGGAGAATTCATATCCAAACATTATTGCCCAACAGATGAAATTTGCAGGGGGAGGGGAGTTTACACAACCTTTGATGTATGATGATTTGGGTTTTGGAAATAAAATGGTATTGAATCTTAATGCAGTGAAGGATTGCTATGGTGCTCCAATTGAAGGAGCAGTGCCCACACTCGGACCGGTTTTGTATAAGAACTTGAATCCCTCTTTACCGGATTCCAGGAATTTTCAAAATGATCCGGGACTATATGGTTCCAGTAATCTTGGAGTTCCTGGCGCAAAATCATTTCACTTGATAATTCCCGGCTATGGCATGTTGAATCCCTATTTTGCCAGGTTTTCAGCTAACATACAGCAGGGATCAATACTGCAGCAGGCTGCTTCATTGAATCCTACCTTTTTTAGCTTATGGATTGGAAATAACGATGTGCTTACATATGCATTAGCCGGAGGTGAACAGGATTCAATAACATCAGTTGGTTTGTTTTCCTATACCTTTAATTTGATAATTGAATCTCTAACAACAGATGGAGCAAAAGGAGTTGTTGCAAATATTCCTGATATTTCAAATATTGCATATTTTACAACTATACCCTACAATGGATTAGCACTGACCTCAGAACAACAAGTAGCAGGGTTAAACATGGGCTATGCTCAGCTGGGCATTACATTTGCATTAGGACCTAATCCTTTCATAGTACAGGATACCGAAGCCCCGGCAGGATTAAGGCAAATAAAACCGACTGAACTGCTGTTGCTTTCACTACCCCAGGATTCAATAAAATGTGCTGGATGGGGATCTTTAAAGCCAATACCAGCTTATTATTTCCTTGATGAAAAGGAAATTGCAGAGATCAAAACAGCAACTGAGCTATACAATAATGTAATTGGCAGTATAGCAGAAGCAAAAGGCCTGGCGCTTGTTGATGCGAATTCGATTTTTACGAGTGCGAAGTCGGGTTTGATCTATGACGGTGTAAAATTCAACGCTGCTTATATTACAGGAGGCATAAATTCACTTGATGGCATACACTTAACACCAAGAGGAAATGCCATAGTTGCCAACTTTTTTATTGAGGCAATCAATGCAAAATATCAGGCTACAATTCCCAAGGTTGATATTACGAATTACCCTGGTATAATATTCCCGTAAGGGTGGTGAAATTTAGCCAAATTTGGAAGAATAAGCCTCTTTATTTGGCTAAATTTGTTCTTAAATGGGCATTGTGTTGAAGGAATGTATTACAAGCAATGAAAAGCGCGTTAACAATTTTTAACAGCTCATAAGGCCTTTTATGGGATAAGAAACAAGGTTTTCGAGCTTTGCTTTTGCATAAATTTTTATTTTTGTTGCTTTCGAATCTACAAAATGCACAATTTATGAAATTACAGTTGAAGAGTCTGGTTACAATGTTGGTCGTTTGGCTTCTCATCAGCAGTTTCAATGCACATAGTCAAACCTTTATTATTGACACCACCGAATTCTTAAATCCTATAGAAAATTCCCTGAGTCCTGAAAGTTATGATTACAATGCTGAGGAACCTGAAATAATC
>JAEYXG010000269.1 GCA_023428585.1 Bacteroidota bacterium | reverse complement strand
ATATCAGGGCAAGCATTCCTGGTTTGTCAAACGGTATATACAAAGTGTCTGTTTTTACGCCATTTGGATATTCAAACGACCATGACCACATTCGGGCAGTAGCCTCAATGCGCATGGCATCTTTGGGTGCATTCCTTACCGGTGAGTAACCTGACCACCCATAGAAAAACATGATGAGTACAAGAATCAATGGGATAATTGTCCATGCAATCTCCAATGTATTGCTACCGTGAATTTGCTCGGCAACCGGATGTTTATTTTTATTGTACCTGATTATGAACCAGATAATGGTGGCTAAGATCCCTACAAAAAATATCACTGAAATGCCTATAATCAATAGAAAGGCATTATCGGTGGTTGTTACTAGATTTGAAGCTCCTGAGTACATAATTTCCTAATATCTGTATAAATAATCAATAAATGTTATTCCAATCACGACAACCAGTAATGCAATGACCAGAAACGTCATGACGAGGAATATTTTCTGGTCAAAGCGCAGGTGCATGAAGTAAAGCAGTACAATAGCCGCCTTGCAGGAGGCAATAAGCATTGCGGCGGCTGTATTGAAGGCATTCAGCTCTATACTTGTAATGGCAACGGTTATTACTGTAAGGGTAATAAGAAGGGCTAATACCAGTAGGTGATCCTTATAGGAAGATATATGATTGTTTTCCTTGCTCATGGTTTTACGGTTTTAATGAATGAGATAAAATAGTGGGAAGAGGAAGATCCAGATAAGATCTACCAGATGCCAGTAAAGCCCGCTATTCTCCAAAAGGGCATATTTATCGCTTCTAACGGCATCTTTCTTTATCTTATACCAGGATACCGCAAGGAGAACCATCCCAACAATGATATGCACCCCGTGTAAGCCTGTCATGAAGAAGTATAGGCTGAAAAAGAGCATATCACCATTGCTGAGCATATCCATTAGGTCTGAACCCGGGTACATTCCGTGTTCAAACTTACTGCCCCATTCAAAGTACTTATTGATTAGAAATACCAGGGCAAGGAATATCGTAGTTCCAACCATATAGAGTGATAGGTGCTTATCACCTTTCTGTATGGCAGTGATTGACATAGCTACAGTTGCACTGCTTATCAGCAGGATAATGGTATTGATAAGCCCCATGGTAATACTTAACTCTTCATGTGCAAGATGGAATGCTACCGGATTCCTGTACCGGTAAACCGAATAAACGATGAACAGTCCGCCAAAGAGCAGGATCTCAGTGAAAATAAACAACCACATTCCTAGCTTGGAGGCTGTATCATCACGGTGCATGTCTGTATGTGTATGAATAGCTGTTTCCATATACTGTTTATTTGAATTCATAAGGGCCAGTGGTTACTATAGGCAACTCTTCAAAGTTCTCTAGGGTAGGGGGTGACTGTATAGTCCACTCAAGTGTAGGCCCGTTCCATGGATTATCAACTATCTTGCCGGTTTGTTTTTTCGACCTGAGCAGGTTAGTGATGATGATAATAAGCCCGGTAATCATGACCCAGGAGCCAATGGTTGAAATTACATTCCCATCTTGGAACTGAGGGAGGTAATCATAGTAACGGCGCGGCATTCCCATCAATCCAAGAATAAACATTGGGAAATAGAGCATGTTAAATCCTGTAAAGAAGATAATCAGGCCTATATTTGCAATCTTGGTATTGTACATTCGGCCATATATCTTTGGCCACCAGTAGTGCATTGCTGCAAAGAATGCGAAACCGGTTCCACCGAATACTATATAATGGAAGTGGGCTACAACAAAATAGGTATCGTGAACATGAATATCAGTAGCCAGAGAACCAACCACCAATCCTGAGAAACCTCCAATCATAAAGACAAAAATAAAGGCCATAGCCCACCAGAATGGTGTTTGCAGATTTATTGCGCCCTTATATAAGGTTGCAGTCCAGTTAAACACCTTAATAGCAGAAGGAATAGCAACGATGAAGGAAAGGAACGAAAAGACCCAGCGGGCTCCTTCACTCATGCCTGAAGTGAACATGTGATGCCCCCATACAAAATAACCTACGAATGCAATGGCCATTGATGACACAATGAGGGCAGTATAACCAAACAAGGGTTTGCGGGAGAATGTGGGTATGATTTCGGAAATGACACCCATGGCCGGCAGTATCATTATATATACTGCAGGGTGGGAGTATGTCCAGAAAAGATGCTGGAATAAGATGGGGTCACCGCCAATGGCTGGATCAAAGAAACCAATCCCGAGTAACCGTTCAGCAGCCAGCATGAGAAGTGTAATACCAACAATAGGAGTTGCAAGCAGTTGTATCCATCCTGTTGCATATAATGTCCATGCAAACATGGGCATTCTTTTCCATCCCATTCCAGGAGCCCTCATTCTATGCATTGTTGTTATAAAATTAAGACCTGTAAGTATGGATGAGAAGCCTAGTACAAAGGCACCGAAAACTGCTGCCACCACGTTTGTTTGGGTTTTCAAACTGTAAGGCGCATAGAATGTCCATCCTGTATCAGGGGGACCATCACCCATAAACTGTGAAGTAAGCACAATTACAGCGCCCAATACATAAAGGTACCAGCTTAAGAGATTGACTTTTGGGAATGCCACATCCTTGGCACCTATCATTATTGGCAAAAGAAAGTTTCCAAAGACTGCGCCTACACCCGGAATAACGAAAAGGAAAATCATTGCTAAACCATGCAGCGTAAAGAAGGCATTGTATGTTTGCGCATCCATAAGTTGTTTTCCCGGAGCAATGAGTTCCAACCTCATCAGTATTCCCAGTACTGCACCCGTTAAAAAGAAGGTCATCATGGAATAGAAATACAGCAGACCTATCCTCTTATGGTCGGTAGTAGTCAACCAGCCAAGCAAGCCTTTGTGTTTTCCCCTATATTCTAAATAGTTGGGTAAGTGATTGTTTTCCATTTTATCTGTGTGCTAATATTTATGTGGTTGATTTTCTTTTTGGCTTAAGGGCAAGAATCAGGAAAATGATAATGGCTACAGCTAGTATTACGGTGCCCGCCATTTTGGTGATATTCAATACATATTCCTGTCCTGCAGGATCGTATGAATAGCAAAATTGCAACACCTTATTAATGGTTGGGCCACTTATTCCTTTTGATGCTTCAACCAGCGCCATCTTGAACTCAAACGGCAGGAAATAAGTGCCTTGGAGATACCTGGTGATTTTTGCATCAGGGCTTATCATGGTCAATACCCCGGGATGCATAAAGTCATTGCCTGCCTTTTTGTACTTGAATCCTATGGTTTCGGTTATTTTGGAAATATTCGCACTATCGGCAGTGAAGAATTGCCACCCCCCCTGATCTATATCCTTCTGTATGAGGTTCAGATAGTTTGCTCTCTTTTTTACAGCAAGATCAGTGCCTTCCCTTGGGTCAAAACTAATTGTCAGTATCTGGTAGTCCTTGTTTAATACCAGGTCTGTTTTATCTACTGTCTCAGCAACACTGGTCATCAGGGGACTGCATATACCGGGACATCTATAATATACAAGTATTAGTACTGTTGGCTTGGTAATCAATGACTTGAGATCCTGTAATTCTCCTTGGGTATTCATTACCATTAATCCTTCAGGAATATACTCGTCCAAGTGTTCAACTACACCAATCTCGGGCTCCGGAGTATTGATGTCTTCCAGTGCCTTGACCTGAGCGTTAGCCATTAAGGTCGCAAGGAACAA
Organism: Bacteroidota bacterium; assembly: GCA_023428585.1. Lineage (GTDB taxonomy): Bacteria > Bacteroidota > Bacteroidia > Bacteroidales > Lentimicrobiaceae > Lentimicrobium. The sequence continues at coordinate 2,015 of JAEYXG010000269.1, read as the reverse complement.
AAATGTAATCAGTAGGGACTGTTTCATAATATTTTCTCTTGTTTTAATGTACGTGGTGATAAAGGCTTTCTTCCAAATAAGGATGGTTCATTGGAATCACCGGTGCAGCAGCAAGTGCTTTGCCCGTGATAAGAATGAACAGGCCTGAAAAACCAAGGAAGAAACCAATTTCAGTAATTCCAAATAGCGGGTGATGAACTACCCCGGCGAAAATCTGCTCGTATAAATCCAGATATTGGCCGACGATCAATAATATGCATATGGCCTTCAATACCTTGATATTCTTGTTTATTGCCTGCGATAACAATAGAACAAAAGGTACAAACCAGTTAATGCCGAAGTTCAGGTAGAATAATGTTTCAAATCCATTGTCAAACCGGTGTGCAAAATACTCTGTCTCTTCGGGAATATTGCCATACCATATGAGCATGAACTGAGAAAATGTAAAGTATCCCCAAATTATAGCGAGTATAAAGATGTATCTGGAAAAATCGAGTAGGTGACTTTTATTAAGTTTTGGAAAAAAACCTCTCTCAAAGAGCAGAATCACTATGAGGGCAATAATGACAGATCCATGATAAAACGCTGCAACAAAGTTCTTCAAGGCGAAAATAGTACTAAACCAATGTACATCAATTGACATGATCCAGTCGAAAGTAGCAAAACTGAAGGTAATGGCCAATAGGAAAATATAAACTTTCGAAAGGAATTCACTCTTTTCAAAAAACTGCTGTCCGCCAATCTTGTCTTCTGCAAGTGATGCTCTTCGAAGCAACTGGGTCATAACGGTCCATACAATGAAAACGATGATTAGCCTGATGAAGAAGAATGGAATATTGAGATAGGGTGATTTGTGCTGAACAAGTTTATCTGTCTCCAGTACGTCGGCATGGCTCCAATGATAGAGATGCCCCATACCAAAGAACAGGAGGAGCATAATGATGCCGGCGTATGGAATATAAGCCATCATTGCTTCGGGCACTCTTTTAAACATTGATGACCAGCCTGACTGAGTAATGTATTGAATGGCGATAAAGAAACTAGCACCAATGGAAAGTGAAAGGAAATAATAGTTATTCAGCAATAGGTTGGCCCAAGCTCTTTCTGGTTGTGTTATGAAAGAATAGATAACAACAATTGCACCGATAACAATAAGAGCAACAGAAGCAAGCTTTAGATTTCTGGGTAAAGTAAATTGGTTTTCCATCGCAGCTTAATTTATTGTTTTTGTAACTCATGTTTAACATACAGGGCTATTTTCCAGCGATCATCAGGTCTAATCATGTGTCCATGTGCTCCCATTACCTGGTAGCCTGCCGTAATTACATGAAAGACATCAGCATCATTTGATGCCATCATCTTTTCGGACAGGAGTGATGCAGGTTTGAAAGTATACTTACCACTGGTGTATAGGAAGCCTTCTCCATTACCCGATTCCCCATGACACTGGGCACAGAATATAGTGTATTGCTCTTTACCTTTTATGAGGGCTTCTTCATTTAGGAATACCGGATTCTTCAGTTCCCTTGCAGCCAACTCCCTACTTTCAATTGTAGCATCGTATGCGTATGGCATCATTTCAAGAGGTATGGTGTTTGGTGCCGGCAACATCATCGATTGTCCGGTGCTAAGATTAGGATTGGGGGCATAGGTCTCATAAGCCAATGAGTGTGCCATGTCAGGGAAATACTCATACCCTTTGTCATTTCGTTTCCTGTCGCACGACGAAAAAAGCAACATTAGGCAACAAGTGTACAATATGAATGGAAGTCTCTTTGTCATTGATGTCTATATTAAGGGTTGAAGCTCTTTGTTAATTATCTCTGTGGCACCTTCTTCACGCAGCAATCCCATAAGATCTGTAGAATTTGCCTTATTCTCTTCACTGTTGATTACAATAATAAACTTATCGTCCATTGATCGTACATCAGGCATTATGAATGATTTGCCCGGATATACCTTCGCCCTTACGGAAAAGGTAAATAAACTGGCCAATGTAATGGTAAGGATAGTCA
>JAEYXG010000353.1 GCA_023428585.1 Bacteroidota bacterium | reverse complement strand
CAGCAAAAGGTTATCACGTACTACACTACGACGCAAATCAAGATATCGGTATTTCATTCGCAGTTCATCGCCACCGTCAGTATTGTCCTCAATGGTAAATGGTGGGATTTTCGATTCATTGAGCACTTCAAAGTGCTTAACGGTGATCTCAATATCACCGGTGGCCATCTTTGGATTTTTATTGCTTCTTTCTGAAACAATACCAGTGGCTGATATAACATACTCACGACCCAGTTTTCGTGCTTCCAGACAGAGTGCGGCATCCGCTTCCATATTAAATACCAGTTGCGTCAGTCCATAACGGTCGCGCAGATCAATAAAGGTCATTCCACCCAGATCACGTGATCGCTGTACCCATCCTGTAAGGGTAACTGATTGATTCTTATGTGTTAGTGTAAGCTCACCGCAGGTATGTGTTCTAAGCATTTGATATTTGTTTTTTGAAGGTGCGAAATTAATCATTTAAGTATTCAGTAAATAAGCAAAAAAATATCGATTGTACAGATTACCTTCTTCAGTTTTTGCCATTAATAGTATACTTCCTAAAAATTCCCGCATGAAAGTTAATAAAAGCTTCCTAATTCTTTGCATTTTTGTCATGCAACTCTCAATTGCGAATGCTCAGATTGTTGGTCTTTGTCCTGATGTGGTTCCTTTTAGCAGCCAACCGGGAAATTGTATGTGGTTGACCAATCAGACGGCTGAGCAGGTAAAGGCGTTTTATATGAATAATGCTAACTTTAAACCCGAGAAGATCGTTCCATTGGCTGATAATACCTCCAAAGGTTTCCGGTTATATTATCGGCATCAAGGTAGTCTTGGATGGCAAAAATACTGGATCAAGATCACAACAGTTAATTTGAACAATTGCGTTGCATATTACAAGAATTCCAATCCTGAAATTTTAATGATTCCATTTGAAGGGTTGAAATCCCAAGTTGATACTTATGACCATTCCTCGTCCGACTTTAAGAAGGTATATAAGCAATATCAGCATCTGGCTTGCAAACTTTATAAGGTGTATACTGATGATAAGGGATATACCTTTAATGAAATGGACAAGCTTTACAAGAAATACTCCGATGCTTTAGTAACGGAGAACCAGAACCTGATGGCATCTGAAGGCAATGGGGCAGTTGCACCTGAACAAGCTGATGCTGTTAAAAAGGATAATTGGGATTATTGGTTACGTTTTTTGGAGGAGCTTGATTCAAAAGGCTATACTACTCTTATTGAATATAGTACCTGCCCTATCAATTAACCGGCAGCAACTGAATTTTCCATTGTCATTCACCCCTTTGATAACTATCGGATAATGGAAATATGCCCAAATCAATCCTGATTCTCTGAATATTCTTAGGTTTGTTTTCCTCCTTGAAAGCACATGGTGTGAATAGCTTAATTTTGCATCATGAAGTATTACACTATCCCGGTTTTTGTTCCTGAACTTGCATGCCCCAACAGGTGTGTGTTTTGTAATCAACATAGCATTTCAGGGTGTTACCATCAACCCGAAGAGAATGAAGTGATCGGCATTATTGAATCACGACTGAAAACTCTTCCTGTTCTTCTTTTACCTGAGATAAATAGCTATAGGGCTTCTGTTACGAATTCCAAACAACAGTCGGAAAACCTGATTACGCCGAAAAGACAACAACCGATTGCAATGAAACCCCGGGCTTTGGGTAAGGAATTTGAAGCATCTAAAGATAGTCAATCAACAGAAGTTCACATTGAAGTGGGATTTTTTGGAGGCAATTTTACCGGTATTGAGGAAGAACTGCAGCGAAAATACCTTTCTATTGCATTCAATTATCTTAGAGAGGGAAAAATTCATGGTATCAGGTTGAGTACACGGCCTGATTATATTACATCTGATTCATTAAAATTATTGAAAGAGTTTGGAGTAAGCACCATTGAACTTGGTGCTCAATCTCTTGATGAGAAGGTGCTTGGTCTTGCCGGTCGTGGACATACAGTAGCTGATATTGAAAAGGCTTCAGCATTGATTATTAGTTATGGATTTAAGCTTGGGCTTCAGATGATGACCGGATTACCGGGTGATACCATTGAAAAGTCGGTTGCAACTGCAAGGAAGATTGTTGATCTCGGTGCTTCCTGTACCAGGATATACCCTACCCTGGTTATTAAAAACACTGAATTGGCGAAGCTTTGGCAGGATGGAAACTATTGTCCGCAATCCCTTGAGGAGGCTGTGGAGTTGACCGCCACACTGCTTGAAATATTTAAAGAAGGTGGAGTTGACGTAATTCGTGTGGGCCTTCACCCTTCTGAAGACTTGGTAAGAGGTGATGACCTTTTGGCTGGGCCGTTTCATGTGTCATTCCGTCAACTGGCTGAAACAGAATTGTGGAGGCGCAGGTTTTCACTGCTTATCGACACGAAGTCTAAGGAAAGCGACATTGTGATATCAGTACCGGGAGTTGAATTGAATAATGCCATAGGCTATAATGGTTCCAACCGAACAATGTTGGAAGCTCATTTTAAAAGTGTGGAATTTAAAAAGGAGCTGGTGGATTCCACCATTCTGCCTCTTATATTGGCAGATAAGAGATTGCCACTTCCTGCCAAGAACGCACTCATGCAATCAGGTCGACTAACTCTGCTGCCAAGTGATCCGGGTGTTTATAAATCCATTTCTAGCCATCCTGATATCTTCATCTGTGCAGCTAAAGATAAAGTAGTTGTGTCGCCCGGCTTACCGCTGCATATTGTACAGGGAATCTCTGATCTCGGGTATAAGGTAATCACCGGAATGAATTATCCGGGAAGGAGTTATCCTTCCAGTGCCGTTTACAACGCGGTGATCACCAACAATTATCTTATTCATAATCTGAAGATTACTGATCCAGTAATCATTAAAACATTCAACGATAGAAAACAACTGCATGTAAATCAAGGATATACCCGTTGTAACCTGCTTCCTCTTAATAGTCATGCCTTTATTACATCCGACAGGGGTATTGAAAAAGAGTTGACAGTTGAAGGAATGGATGTTCTTTTCGTTGATCCCTCACCTATAACATTAAAAGGACAGAAGCACGGTTTCTTTCCCGGCTGTTGCGGTATTCTATATGACCAGGTAATCATTACAGGCAGTTTGAATTACCACCCACAAAAAGAGGAGGTTGTCAACTTTATTACATCAAATGGAATGAAGATAAAGGAACTGTTCGATGGTAAACTCACCGATGTTGGCAGTATCCTCACATTCCCGCGCTTATGATTATTCCCCTTTCTGTAATATCACCGGTTCATTGAACCGTTTTACAATTTCACTGAAGTAGGATTTGATTTTAGCATAATCTATTGGCTGATATATAGCCTTGGGGAGTTTATAATGAGCATTGATTCTGATAACACCAGGTTCATTGGTCACCTTGTAATCTATTTCTATCAATGAATTGCTCATTTCAAAATCTTCGGGTAGTTTAACTACTGTATAACCAATGGGTATTATTATCTCTGTTGAAAACGATTTGTTGATTTCATAATAGAAATCAGTAGGATAATCGCGTTTTTCTTCCTTTAGTGGATTTACGTTTGGCGCTTCGTTCATGAAAGGATCAATCTTTATTGTCTGGCCATCAGATGGTATCGGAACCAAAAGTTGGGCTGTTACACTATAGCTCATTTCGTCATTATCGGAATCCAGTTCAGTTATATCTTCGGAACGTAGAATATAACCTTTGTCAGTATAATACTTCATAATATGCTCCTTATTATCCATGAACTGGCTCTTGAGTAAATAGCTGTCGTAACCTGTCGCAATTTTGGCAAGCTCTACCTTTGTAAGTTCATTGTTCAATGGAACACTGATAATAAAGTTAGTATTGGTTGATGAAACACTACTGGTAAAGCAATTAATCCAATCTTCTGTATTTTTCTTCACAATCAGCCCTTTGGAATTCAAACATCTCATAGGTATCAGGTCATCTGGCAAAAGAGGGTCCGTTGCATCGGCAAAAACTTGATTTCCGTCAATGTTGGCGACAATAAGCACATAATCATATAGATGCAGGAATGGATAGTCTGTTTTAACAGTATTTATGGCTTTAGAACTTAGTATTACCGGATAGGCATCAATGCCGGCCGCTCTTAGTAATCCTATGGTGAATAGATTAATGACACCTGCATTTCCCTTGCCTTCTTTAACGAATTCATTGACTGATATAGGAGCATATTTGCCAATGATACCATTCCACTCATACTTCTCTTTAACATACCTGATTATGGAATAAAAACGGTCAAAAGGTTCTTTGGAATTGTAGTAATCCAATTCTATCAACTTATTTGCCTTGCTTTCCGATTTATCAATGAAATCGCCGAAATTGTCATCTGAAAGGAGTTCTTTAATTGTTTTTTCCCATGAATCAGTAACCTTGAGGCCGACCCCATTAAGGTCAACGATCTTTGATAACTGGAAGTCAATCCTGGCCGGATTTTCTTCTGTAGCAGGCATGTTATTCATTCCAAAATGGTAAACCATCTCATTGTATTTGATGTTGCCATATTGACCACCCTGATTTTTTCCTAAAGAAAGTTCCTCATTGTCCCGGAAAGATTTCTGTATATCAGGTTTCCTGCCTACGTGAAGGAAAGTGTATTCGTAAAATGGTATCATTCTTACTTCCAGAAAGCTTAATAGTGTAGGCATTTGATTCTGGAATTCCCAACCATGCACCGGCATGAAGAAAGGACTGGTAATGGTGTATTTGTATTCCACTATTGATCCTACCTCAACAGAGGGCATCTCAACAGTAATAAGGCTGTAATTGTCGTTGATAACTTCCTGTTGATAGAATTTCCTGGGTAGTTCAACCGACTTCCAGATTTTATCTGATTGGTTCCAGGTGTTGCCTTCAAGACTACTGAGCTTTTCCTTAATACCACCTTCGTAGTATAGTGGAATGGTAAACCTGCTGAATTTCAACCCATCTTCATGGAGTATTTTAAACCTCATGAATCGCTCAAAGACAACCTTAAACTTATCAACATCCCTCACAAACCATATCTTTCCGATGTCACATATTACAACGGCACCAGCTTCCTGATCTATTGGACAAACCTTCATTGTCATCTCCTCAGGTTCCAATTTCCCATATTTATAATAGACATGCTGTGCTATTGACGATAGGGGTATCATG
>JAEYXG010000209.1 GCA_023428585.1 Bacteroidota bacterium | reverse complement strand
CTTATGCGCTTGATGTTCTTGCCGATTTACTGGCTGAAGGAAAGAAAGCTCCTCTCTATAAAGAAATTGTAGAGAACAAGAAACTTGCTCCCAACATTACGGTTTACAACCAAACATTGGAATTGGCCGGAAAATTCAACATTGGCGTCAAGGGCTTTGAAAATACAAACCTTGATTCGGTCATGAGTGCGATTCATGATGGATTTAAGCAGTTCGAAAAGAATGGTTTCACTGAATCTGATTTGCAGCGTATCAAGAATCTGCGCGAAACATCTTTTTACAACAGCATTTCGAGCCTTCTTGGAAAATCTTTCCAATTAGTACAGGCAAATGTTTTTGGAGGTGATCCCGCACGCATGATGGATGATGTTCGCTTACTTAATGCAGTTACCAAGGATGATGTAATGAGGGTCTACAATAAATATATTAAGAACAAGCCATTTGTTGCAACCAGCTTCGTTCCCAAAGGCCAGACCAATCTTATGTTAACCGGCTCAGTTAAAGCCAATGTAGTAGAAGAATCAATTGAAGACTCCGGCTCAGAATCAAAAGTTGATGCTGAGCTTGTTGAGGATTTTCAAAAAACCCCCACCACTTTTGACCGTAGTAAGGAACCTGAACTTGGTGCCAAGCCACTTTTAGCAACTCCCAAAATTTACAATACAAAACTGTCAAATAAACTTGAGCTTTTTGGCATTGAAAGCAATGAACTGCCACTGGTACAATTTAGCATCAGACTTAAAGGTGGACAAATGCTTGATCAGCCTGAAAAGGTTGGAGTATCCAAACTACTGGCTGAATTGATGATGGAAGGCACTAAAGACATGACCCCTGAAGAACTGGAAGAAGCTATAGGACAATTAGGAGCCAAAATCAATATTTCATCATCAGCTGAATACACAACCATAACAGCTAATTGCTTATCGCGCAACTATCAAGAAGTATTGTCACTGGTAGAGAAAATTATACTGGAACCCAGATGGGATGTTAAAGAATTTGATCGTCTGAAGCAGGCTGCTATCAGTAACATCATTCAGCGAGAAGCTAATCCGAATGCTATTGCAGGCAACGTATTCTACAGAAAATTATATGGCGATAGCCATGTTCTTTCAAAACCGGGAACAGGTACAGTTGCATCTGTTGAAAGTATCAAAATGGATGATTTAAAGAGTTACTACACAAAAGCATTCTCTCCAACTGTTTCCAGTTTCCATATTGCCGGCAATATAAAACAGGCCGATGCTATTAAATCATTAAGGAAACTTGAATCAGCATGGAAGGGAAGTGACATTGTATTCCCAACTTACAGCATTCCTGCCAAACCAACCAAGCCTGCACTCTATTTTGTTGATGTTCCCAACGCCAAGCAATCAGTTATAATGATTGGCTCTATGGCCGTTTCACGCAATAATCCCGATTATTTCCCTGCGTCGTTTGTAAATTATAAACTTGGTGAGGGCTCAGGTGCCAAACTTTTCCAGGTGCTTCGTCTCGACAAAGGATATACATATGGCGCTTACTCATTCTTAATGCCACGTATTTCAACAGGTCCTTATATCGCAAGTTCAAGTGTGCAGTCGATGTATACTCTTGAATCAGTGAAACTATTTCATGACATTATAGCCACCTATGGTAACGAGTTCAATGAGAATGACCTTGAAACTACCCGAAGTGCCATGATACGCTCCAATGCAGGTAAATTCGAAACTATTGGCAGTCTTATGGGAATGCTTCACGACATCAGTACTTTCAGTCTTCCATCCGACTATGTAAAGAAAGAAGAACAGATTGCTGAGCTGATGACCCTTGAACAGGCACAAGCAATTTACAGCAAATACATCCAACCCGATAACATGATATATGTTGTAGTTGGTGACGCCCGCACCCAATTTGAACGACTCAGGGAAGCAGGTCTGGGGGAGCCTGTTATGCTTGATAAGCAGGGTAACGAAGTTAAGATGTAACATTTATTAAGCATTTTAATACTAGAGGCTGTCCCTTACCGGACAGCCTCTTTTTTATTTATTGCTTTGTCAGCCCACAAGAAAGACCTTTTATAAAAATCGCAGCTTGTCAACAATAGGTATCTATTTGCACATTATTCGCATTGTAGTCGCACTTCCTTCGCATTAGCTTCGCATTTTGATATCTTTTTTGCGAGCCTACAGCGTTTATTTCCCGATTTCATACCGAGGTTACCAAAATTCTAAACAAACTTTAATCCCTCATATTTTCATTGGGACTTTTGGTCATTCCCTGATACCGGAAATTCACACCTATTTAATGTTACTTTTGTTATTTAATGAATAATAACACTATAGTATGATAAGTAATGAGTCAACTATAAAGTACCTGGCGTTGCTCAGAGGAATAAATGTTGGAGGCAAAAACCTGATTAAAATGCCTGATCTTAAAGCGTGCTTTGAGAAGATGAACTTCAATAACGTCATAACTTACATTCAGAGTGGTAATGTTATTTTCACTTCCACTGAATATGACATCCAAAAATTAACTCAAAAAATAGAGAAAGTGCTTTCTGAAACATTCAGCTATAAATCAAAGATTGTTCTGTTGACAAGTGTGCAGGTTTCAACAATAGTTAATGAAGCACCGAAAGGGTTTGGAACGGCACCTGAAGAATACAAGTATGATGTTCTATTCCTGAGAGACTCAATAAAGGCAACTGAAGCAATGAAAAATTTCAGAACCCGGGAAGGAGTGGATTCAATTCATGAAGGACCTGATGTTATCTATTTTTCACGTCTAATCAGTAGAGCAGGTCAAAGTTACCTCAGTGAAATCATCAGTCTTCCAATCTATAAAGAAATGACCATCAGGAATTGGAATACAACGTTCAAACTCTTTAACATGATAAATGAAAGCAATTAAAGCAGTATATAGTCTGTATGAGAAATAAGAACAAAAGAATAATTGTCAAAGTAGAAGTATATCCTACTGATTAGAGGTTTTTCACAGGATCGGCCTTGCTTTTATAAGTAAAATAGAGCATTAGGCCCATCAGAAGACTTATACACACAATAGCGCGGATTGAATAAATATAGGCTAAAGCACCTTCCACTGAAAACAATGAAATAGTAGCTGCAAGTAACATACCTGTCCAACCGGTAAAGGTTTCGGTATTCCTTTTTAATCTTACCATCCTTTCAACAACCGGGAAATAAGCAATCACCAGAATAGCTTGAATTAAGATATTTGTCATAAAGTGGGCACCTGTCGCCAACCAAAAGATCATGATAATAATTACCAGTCCCAGACATGCAAGGTCAAATTTATTAAAGCCCGAAGATTTGTCCCCATAAAGCAGAATTGACACAACTACAGATGTAGCCAGAAACAGGTCGGTTGCATTTAATATATTTCCTGCTGCGCCTGTTCCTCCATCTCTCAAATAAGTGATAAAACTAGTAGCTATCGCCAGCAGAAAGAACAGCCACATTGCTAAAGCGGGCTGTATTCTATGTTTTCTGATAAGGTATACAAATCTGATAGCGGTCAACATATTAATGATTGAAACAAGATAGAGTGAAATAACCGCCATAAAACTAGTGTCCCTGTTTATTTTACTTAACTTCTAAATGAATTTAGGGAAGAAAGGGTCTCCTCAACAGCACATTCAAGTTCCTTAATTGTTCCGTTATTAGAAAACACATAATCAGCCATCAACATACACTGCCTTATATTTTGATTATTGGGATCTGTGGAGTCCATTTCTCTTTTTTCATTCTCTAGAAATGTATTAAAACTAATATTGTCAGTTTCTGAGTTTCTCTTAAAAATACGCTCATACCTAACTTCAGGCGGCGCATCAACAGCCAATAAAATGAAGTTGCCCTTTTCACGCAAGGAGATCACTTCACCTGGGGTACGGATACTCTCAATTACACAATTCTTTCCACTCAGGGCTGCTTGCTTGTATAGTTCATCAATAATAAAGGATGGTGAGTGATTCGCTCTGAGCTTATTAGCTACAACTACCATGGAATCACGGTTTATAGGAAGTGCCTCTTTTTCAATTTCCTTGATTAGATAGCCTCTTACTGAAAGATGCCCGAATTTCTTTTGACTAACCAGATAATCAACAATGGTACCCTTTCCTGATCCTAATGTACCTGTAATTCCAATTATTAGCATGATATGACTTTTCGCAAAGGTAATAAATCAACCATTATTTAATTAATTGACTAAGGGTAAACACTGCAATGTGTGTATAATATTTGAGACTTCGTACGATTCATAGCTTTACGATGTAAAATATTCGTTATTTGCCACCTTTTTTCATATACAACAACATGACTATAAAATTAAGCCAAAACATTGCCATAAGTGAAACAGGATTTCTATTTAATCCATCAACAGGTGAATCATTTACCATCAATGCTGTTGGTGCTCACTTTATTAGCCTAATGAAAGAAGGCTTGAGCAATGATGAGATCATTAACAAAATGAGTGAGGAATATGACGCTGATGCCAACGAAATATCCAAAGACCTTGAAGAATTTTTAGATTCACTCAAACACAACAATCTAATTGACGATAATGAATAAACCAAAACTAAATATTGCAGTCACAGGTTTAAACGCAATTGACAGTCCGGGTCCGGGAGTGGCAGTAATCAGGGGGCTAAAGGAAGCGGCATCTTTTGATGTACGAATTATAGGATTGGCTTACGAGTCACTTGAACCGGGGATCTATATGCATAACCTCGTTGATCATACATACATGATCCCATATCCATCAAACGGTACTGACGCTCTTTTTGCACGGCTTGCATACATTCATAGCATAGAAAAACTGGATGTGATCATACCAAACTTTGATGCAGAGCTATATTCATTCATGAAGCTCGAACTGAAGTTGCGCTTAATGAATATTCAAATGTTTCTTCCAACATTTGAACAGTTTGAAGAACGGCATAAAGTAAATTTATCAAAATTCGGTGATAAATATGATATACTC
>JAEYXG010000059.1 GCA_023428585.1 Bacteroidota bacterium | reverse complement strand
AGTCTCAACAGTAGGGATAACAATTGTTAGCTCAGGGAGTCTTGCAAAATTATCCTCATGATAAAGCATTTTAGTTTCAGTCAATTTTACAGGCATTGGCTTAAATTCTTCAGGTTTGGTGCGTGGCTTGAACTCACCAAAATACTTTGCAATCATTGGCTTAATTTGATCAGAATCAAAATCACCGGCAATAACCATTGTGGCATTGTTCACACAATAATACTTATCATAGAACTCCCTTACATCATCCAGTGTGGCGCTTCTAAGATCATCCATCGAGCCGATTACCTGCCAGGAATAGGGATGTGAAGGAGGATAAAGATTTTGGTCAAGCACGTAATCTGCGTGTCCATAGGGTTGATTATCTACACGTTGACGTTTTTCGTTAATCACGATATCCTTTTCACGATCCAATGCTCCTTGTGTAACCGTATTTATCAGGAATCCCATACGGTCACTCTCCATCCAGAGAATTTTCTCAAGAGCATCTTTAGGTACCACTTCATAATAAACGGTTCCATCGTTCCATGTGCCACCATTGAATGTGCCTCCTAGGTCATCAATCTTCTTGAAAAACACACCTTTGCCTACATTCTCAGAGTTCTGGAATAACATATGTTCAAAAAAGTGAGCGAAGCCGGTTTTTCCTGGTTTCTCGCGGCTAGAGCCTACATGATAAAGAATTGCAACAGACACGATTGGGTCAGATGCATCATGATGCAGTACGACCTGCAGTCCGTTATCAAGTTGATATTTTTCAAATTCAACCTTAAAGTCGCTTCCTTGGGCTTTCTGTGCCAGTGCAACCGGAGAATTTGTAATTTGTGAACCGATCAGGATTCCCATAGTTAGTAGTTTAATTAGTTTGATCATAAGTTGGTATAATTGGGATTTTACAATAATTTACCAATCTGTTTCTTCTCTTCTTACCGGCATAGTCATACACCGGCAGCCACCTCCACCTCTTGATAGTTCAGCTCCTTCTATTGTAATAACACACTTTTTATGGTCTTCAATGTTGTCCTTGCCATTTATTATATCTTTAGCCCTAACAATATCAAAACCCTTTCTATTCAGTTCTTCCAATGTGTTGATATTTCGTCCGTAACCCATTACTTTGCCGGGTTCGAGTGCAAAGAAATTTGCACCACTGTGCCATTGCTCACGTTCCTGAATCACAATATCAATTTGACCACCACAATTGATTGTATTGATTTCCATACCCAGTTTTCGAAGTGCAGTGGGAATATTCTCTTCCTCAATGATTTTAACTTTCCCATTCTCAATTGTAATATGTATGGTAAGAAACCTGCTTGATCTCATTATTAGGGGTTCATAAATCATGCATAAATCCTTGTCAATAAAAGTAAACACCATGTCTAGATGAATGAATGATTCGGGTTCATATGGAAGTTCCTGAACGATTATATGCTTTGTTTCTTTGCTTTTTTTATAATGGTCAATAATGAAGTCAATTGCCCTGGGAGTGGTTCTAAGGCCTGTACCTATGAGCAGAATATCCTCTCGAGCAACCAGAAAGTCACCTCCTTCAAAACTGAATTCCTTGCATAGATGTTTACTTGCATGAGAATTAATTGTTTGAGTATCAAATAAAGGATGATAATCAAATATTGCTTCCATGATCTGTGATTCCCTATCACGTATTCGGCTTGCCATCTTACTTATGAAAACCTCATTGCCAACTGATATTGATGCATCACGGGTAAAGAAGAAGTTATGAAGAGGTTCAAGGTCAAACCTGTCCTTGCTGAGAAATTTTGAGAGATTATCGCGGGTAAGCTCAACGCCTTCAATCAGGGCTGTAGTAAGGGTATCGGCATCCATGGCCAATAAATTCTCCCTTATTCTGTCAACTCTTTCGTGATCACAGATGGTATGGACCAGGCTGCTCTTAACCTTGTCGTTCTTCAGAATTTCATTCAATAGCTCACGAACCTGAAATGTGGTGGTGTATTTATCAAGAACCAATTTGAACTGATTGTATTCCTGTGTTGCAACTTCAAGGTTTAGGATATCACTATATAATGCTTTTTGCACGGTATCGGGAGTCATATTCTCAACCTCACTACCTGGAGAGTGGAGTATAACACCGGTAAGCTTCCCTATTTCAGAGTTGACGCTGGTTGCAATTTTGTTGGTACTTGGTACACTGAGCGAGTTCATTATATTATCTGGATAAAGTTACAAAATTAATGTTATTTTTCAACTTATGAAAACCTGCACGTTGAAGTGGTGATTTGCGGAATATCTCATTAAACAAAGGCTTGTCAAGTTCTTTCCAGTTGTTGGCAGTCCACTCTGTCCATTGCCCTGATGCCTTGAATTCTTCTGTAGTATGTTGAATTGAGAATTTATTCCAAGGGCACACATCCTGACAAATGTCACATCCAAAAATCCAATCTTTATATTTTCCATTGAAGGCGGTTTCTATTTCATCTTTTAGTTCAATAGTCAGGTATGAAATACAATTGTTGGCATCCAGCGTTTTGTTATTGGTTATGGCTCCTGTGGGGCATGCATTTATGCATCGTGAGCAATCGCCACAATAACTGCCTCCAAATGGTACATCATATTCAAGTTCCAGGTCACAAATAATCTCAGCAAGGAAATAGAAAGAGCCTGTTTTTCTACTTATTAAGAGGGAGTTTTTACCAATCCATCCAATTCCTGCCTCTACTGCCCAGGCTCTGTCAAGTACGGGTGCAGAATCAACGAATACCCTGAAGTTAAAGTTCCCTGTAATTTCCTGAATACGATTCACTATGTTGAATAGCTTGTCTTTTATAACAAAGTGATAGTCAACACCAAGAGCATATTTGGAGACTTTGGGCTGTGTTTTTTCTACCGGTTTGTGATCCAGTAGAATTGATGGATGGTTATTTTCATGGAGGTCCTTACTGCCGTTTGTGTTTTTGGTGTTATAACCCGGAAAGTAATTCAGCATAACAGAGATGACGGTTTTAGCTCCATCAACCAGCAAACGTGGATCAAGACGTTTCTCAAAGTGATTCTCCATATACTTCATTTGACCATGATTACCTTCATTTAGCCAAGCAGCCAAACGAGGCTCATGTTCATCCAGACGTCTGGCCTTTGCAATTCCACAATAGTTGAAGCCATTTTTGGAGGCTTCTTCTTTTATGAAATGGCTTAATTGCAATCGGTTCATGGTCAATGAATTCTACGAAATGAAAAAATAGCAGTAATGGAAATCTGAAATGATTGATGAGCTTCAAACCATGAATCAGAAAAGCAGTTCAGGTTGTGTGCCGGGTTTCAGCTTTCCAAGGTGCGAGTAAGCAAGTGGAGTAACTTCACGTCCTCTGGGAGTACGCATAAGATAACCTTCTTGTATCAGGAAAGGTTCATACACTTCTTCTATAGTTCCTGAATCCTCACCAACAGCAGTGGCTATAGTGGTTAACCCAACGGGGCCACCGCGAAATTTATCAATTATCGTAGAAAGAATTTTATTGTCCATTTCATCTAATCCATTCTTATCAACCTGAAGAGCCTGAAGGCTATATTGGGAAATGGAAAGATCAATGGATCCATTGCCTTTAATTTGGGCAAAATCACGCACTCTGCGCAGGAGGAGGTTTGCAATACGGGGGGTTCCCCTGCTTCTTCTCGCTATTTCGGCAGCAGCCTCACTGGTAATAGTAACTTTTAAGATACTGGCCGATCGTTCAATTATATGTTGCAAGGTGGCGGCATCATAATAAGACAATCGTGCATTGATACCAACGCGGGAGCGAAGAGGCGCTGTAAGCAAACCGGAGCGTGTAGTAGCCCCAACCAAGGTGAAAGGACTAAGGGATATTTGAACACTGCGTGCATTAGGCCCCGTTTCGATCATGATATCTATACGAAAATCTTCCATTGCTGAGTAAAGATACTCTTCAACTACAGGACTTAAACGATGAATTTCATCTATAAACAAAACATCATTTGGCTCGAGGTTGGTAAGAATGCCTGCTAGGTCACCCGGTTTATCAAGAACGGGACCTGAAGTAATCCGAATATTAACACCCAGCTCATTGGCTATGATATGCGAGAGGGTTGTTTTGCCGAGACCTGGAGGTCCATGCAACAATACATGGTCAAGTGATTCACCTCTCATTCTTGCAGCTTTGACAAATACTCTGAGGTTATCAACTACTCCCTGCTGACCCGCAAAATCAGTAAAGTCAGATGGACGCAAGACCTTTTCAAGCTCACGCTCAGTGGCACTTAGTTGTTCGGGCGATGCGTCAAGGTTCTTGTTCATAATATGATACGTATGTGCATGAAAATACACTTCACTCAGTAATAAGTGACAAAATTAGTCATTTAACCAACAAGGGCGCTCTTTAATTGTGATGAATCGCCAATATGCTTCTAGAAACTAAAGGCCTAATGCAATGGGTATTTCCATTGGATGAATGCTCAACACGGGTATAGGAGAATGATGCACCATTTGCTGAGCATAAGGGCCGAGCCAAATATTGGTTGCTGTTTTCTCCTGTTCAGTCATTATGGCAATAAGATTAGCATCTATCTTCTTTGCATATTCAATGGTTGAGGTGCTAAGATTATCGACATCCATTTCAATTATCTGATGTTTAACATTATTCTTCTTGAAATAGGTGGCTGCCTGTTTGGCATAACTATGCACGTAACCTCTTACCTGTTCAACACTTGTAGTATACATAGCCACAATGTGCACTTCGGCATCAAACATAGCGGCAAGATCACAAACGAATGGCACTTTCTGGCGGGTTTCAGGTGTACTATCGAGCGGCATAACTATTCTTTC
>JAEYXG010000052.1 GCA_023428585.1 Bacteroidota bacterium | reverse complement strand
GCCTTGCTGCCATTGGTGAGCAACTTGAAATGACTAGAATTAAATCACCTATTAATGGCAGCGTTGAAGAAGTCAATCTGAAAATTGCTCAAATGGCCTCCCCGGGAATGCCCGCTTTCAGGGTCGTTAATTTTTCAACAGTAAAGGTAGTTGCCGATATTGCCGAGTCATATGCTATAAAAGTCAGACCCGGAGCGAAAGTCTTGGTGAATATTCCTGATTTAAATCAAGATATTGAAGCAAAAATCGATTTTACCAGCAAGTATATCAATCCGGTTAACAGGACTTTCCTTACTGAAATTCGGCTTAAGCCCGGTGCACTTGAATATAGGGCTAATATGATTGCTAAAATCAGAATAAATGATTATTACAATCCTGATGCAATTGTAGTTCCGGTTTCTGTTCTGCGGGAAACTTCTGACGGAAAGTTTGTATACGTTGCTGAAAATATAAAAGGACAACTTCAGGCAAAAAGGAGAACCGTTGAAGTAGGCCAAACATACAATGGTAAAGCTGAAATAACCAAGGGTTTATTACCCGGCGATAAACTTATTACTACAGGATTCAATAATTTGGTAGATGGTCAACCGCTAAAAGTTTCTTAATCATACTCCTTTAACACTCTATATTATGAATAGCAACAAATTCAAGGAGTTTTTCGCAACCAGCTGGGCTATTGACAATAAAACCAGTGTATATGTACTAACTGTTTTTATTACTCTATTGGGGCTGTATAGCTATCAAACCATTCCCAAAGAGCAATTCCCTGAAATAGTTATTCCTACTATCCTTGTCAATACTGTATATCCGGGTACTTCACCTGAGGATATTGAAAATTTAGTAACACGACCTATTGAAAAGCAGCTTAAAGGTATTACCGGTGTTAAAAAAATTACCAGTAACTCCTTGCAGGATTTCTCATCCATAGCAATTGAATTCAATACTGATGTGCCTGTTCCCGAAGCTAAACAGCGTGTTAAGGATGCTGTTGACAAGAGTATGAGTGATCTACCCAATAATTTGTTGGATGATCCTGCGGTAATGGATATTGACTTTTCTGAAATACCCATTATGTATATCCAGATCTCCGGTAATTACGACTTGGTGCAGTTGAAGAAGTATGCTGAAGTTGCTCAGGATCGGATTGAATCACTGAATGAGATAACAAGAGTTGACATTGTTGGCGCATTGGAACGTGAAATACAAATTAACGTTGACCTGTATAAAGCTCAGGCGGCCAAGGTAACAATGAGTGATATTGAGAGAGCAGTAGCTTCAGAGAACCTAACCATTTCGGCTGGAAATGTCACAACTTCAGGTTCTAAGCGAAGCATCAGGATTCAAGGCCAGTTCAATAACATGCAAACAATTGAGGATATAGTTCTTACCTCTTCCAGTGGTGCATTGGTATATTTGAAGGATGTTGCTGAAGTAAAGGATTCCTTTAAGGAGCAAGAGAGTTTCTCTCGTCTTTTTGGCAAGAATGTAATAACTCTCAACGTTGTGAAAAAAAGTGGCAAAAACCTGTTGGATGCCTCTGACAAGATACATGAGATTCTGGACAAGGAACTTATTGATAACCAATATCCTTCAGATCTTGATGTTGCCATTTCGGGTGAAATGTCACGTTACACCAGAAATACCTTGGAAGAGCTTAATAACACAATACTTTTTGGCTTCATTCTAGTTACCATTGTGCTTATGTTTTTCATGGGTATTACAAATGCCTTCTTTGTTGCGCTGGCCGTTCCTCTGTCAATGTTTCTTGCTTTTTTGGTTATGCCGGCACTTGGATATTCCATGAATATGATTGTGATGTTTGGTTTCATATTTGCATTGGGAATTGTGGTAGATGATGCAATCGTAGTCATTGAAAACATTCACAGGGTACACCGTACAGAACCAAATATTATTGTTGCGGCCAAGCGGGCAGCTGGGGAGGTGTTTTTACCTATACTCTCTGGAACACTAACCACATTGGCTCCATTCTTCCCACTTGCTTTCTGGCCTGGGATTGTTGGTGAGTTTATGGTTTATGTCCCCGTAACACTTATAATTACATTGTTTGCTTCCTTGTTTGTAGCTTATATCATTAATCCGGTATTTGCCATTTCATTCATGAAACACGAATTTGAACCACCTTCACGCAAAATACTTATTCGTAAGGCAATGGTTACTGTTGTAATAATGGTAGGATTTGCTTTAGGTGGATATGCATTGTATTTTATGTCGGGTAGTAAAACTGCTTTTGGAATTGCCAATTTCCTTGTTTTTGCCTCTTTTCTCATCCTGTTATTCCATTTGGTTATTAATCCTTATATATCATGGTGGCAAAATAAGGGTTGGCCATCTCTTGTGGGATTGTACGAAAACCAATTACGGTATTTTGTCCAGGGTTATAGGCCTGTTTGGCTACTAACCGGTATTATTGGGTTGCTGATCTTTACATTTATGCTTACTGGAGCCGCTGGTATCAAGGTGCTGTTTTTCCCTGATAATATGCCTAATAGTGTTTATGTTATGATTCAGATGCCGGTTGGTACTGATCAGAAAGTTACGGATTCAGTTACCAGGGTTGTTGAACGAAAAGTTATGGATATTTTGGGTGAGAATAATCCTGCTGTGGAATCTGTAATTGCCAATGTTGCTCTTGGTGCTGGCGACGAAATGGATTTCAGTCGTTCAGTTAGCTCAGAAAAGGGTAAAGTAACAATTAATTTCGTTGAGTATAAGTATCGGAAAGGAGCCAATACCAATGACTATCTTGACCGGATACGCAAAGAAATTCGTGATATTCCCGGTGCCGAAATATACTCTGTTAAAGAAAATAATGGACCTCCTACCGGTAAACCAATTAACATTGAAATTACCGGAGAAGACCTCCCATCTCTGATTAATGATGCATTTGCATTCAAGAGTTTTCTCGATTCTATCAATATACCAGGGGTAGAAGAATTGAAAAGCGATTTCCTGGAAAATAAGCCAGAAATAGTATTGAATATTGATCGTGAAAGAGCAAATCATGAGGGCATAAGTACTGGCCAAATTGCGATGGAATTGAGGACGGCCGTACTTGGCAAAGAGATATCCAAATTCAAGGATGCTGAAGATGAATATCCAATACAACTCAGATATTCTGAAGAAACACGCAATAATATAAATAATTTAATTAATGTTCCTATCACATACAGGGATATGAACACCGGCATATTGCGACAAATACCTCTTTCATCTGTTGCGCGTATTGAATATGGTTCTTCCTATGGTGGAATAAAGCGCCAAAATCTGAAAAGAATCATTACTATTTCCAGTGAAGTCACCACAGGGTATTCTCCTAATGATATAGTTCCAAAAATTGAAGCACTTGCACGAGATTTCCCGGTGAGCGAGGGTGTGCAAATCAAACTTACGGGTGAGCAGGAAGATCAGGCTGAATCAGCCTCATTCCTTATGATGGCTATGATGATTTCACTGGGCTTGATATTCTTTATTCTGATTACGCAGTTCAATTCATTCAGTAAAGCAATGCTTATTCTTAGTGAGGTTGTTTTCAGTATCATTGGCGTGTTGCTTGGCATTATCATATTCGGTATGGATGTTTCAATTATTATGACCGGACTTGGAATAGTCGCACTTGGTGGTATAGTAGTTAGGAATGGTATTCTTATTGTGGAATTTACTGATGTTCTGCGTGAAAGAGGTCTTAAAACCAGAGAAGCCATTGTACAGGCAGGCTTAACCCGTATTACTCCGGTGATCCTTACTGCAACAGCAACTATTTTAGGGCTAATACCCCTTGCTATTGGCTTGAACTTGAACTTTGTTACAATGTTTACCGAACTTAATCCGCAGGTTCATGTGGGAGGTGATAATGTTATGTTCTGGGGGCCTCTAGCCTGGTCTATTATTTTTGGATTGAGTTTTGCTACTTTCCTCACTCTGGTATTTGTACCTGCAATGTATTTATTATCTCATCAAGTAGAAATAAAATTTACCCGCTGGAAATCAAATAGGAAAGCTATGAAGTTGAGAAATAGTAATTGATATTGATTCTTTATTAGGCTATTATAGTTGTTTCATATCATAGAAGACCCCTGAATACATAGTCAGGGGTCTTTTTTATTCTGTAGATCTGAAATGCAACCATTATTACAACGTCGCATTATTTATGTATCTAAATGGGTCAGATATTGACTATATTTGAAATATAATCCATCTCAATTTTTTCTATGAAAAAAGTCCGATTATCTCTAATTGCCTGTATTTTATTATGTTTATCCATCATTGTGATCAGGTCAATTGAAACTCCCAAACGAATGCTTACATGGGATGTATTTGGCTATTATCTGTATTTACCGGCAAATTTTATTTATGATGATCCTAAACTTACCAATCAACAGTGGATTGATGAGATAATGGAAAAATATCAGCCATCTCCCACATTGTATCAATTGGTGTATTTGGAGAATGGGGCCAAATTAATTAAATACTCTGCCGGTAATGCTGTTCTGTATTCACCATTCTTTTTCTTGGCTCATTGGTTAGCTCCCATACTAGGTTATCCTGCTGACGGGTTTTCTCTGCCTTATCAGGTTATAATCAGTATTGGAGGTATTCTTTGGGCTTTATTGGGGGTGTTTTTACTCAGGAAATTACTGCTCTTCTACTTTAGTGATTCAATCACAGCTATAGTTCTTGTTTTGGTTATCGCAGGTACTAATTACCTACATCTTGTATCTATTGATGGAACACTGCTTACTCATAACTATTTGTTTACCCTTTATACACTGCTTATTATTTTAACCATCAGATACCACAGGAATCCATCTTCATCAACAGCATTACTTCTTGGTATTACCGCGGGATTTATCTCTCTTATCCGCCCATCAGAGGCTGTTTGTTTCCTAATTCCACTCTTATGGCAGACTGGAACCAGGCAAACCTTGGTAAACAAGATTTCAATTATAAAGGGTAATCCATTTCATCCAATAATTATGATTGCTGCAGCACTTGTGATAGGATTAATCCAGTTCTTCTATTGGAAGTCGTTGACTGGTGAATGGATTTACTATTCATACAGTAATAACCCAGGTGAGGGTTTCAGATTTTTCCCTCCATTTATCATAGAATTTCTATTCAGTTTCCGAAAAGGATGGTTTGTATATACGCCCATTATGCTTGGTTCAGTTGTAGGAATGATATGGATGTTCAAGAAACACAAAGAAAATTTGCCTGCTATCTTGATATTCTTCATTATTGATATTTGGATCATTTCATCATGGACAGCCTGGTGGTATGGAGGTGGCAGCTTTAGTTCCAGATCATTGGTACCTGCTTATGTTATCCTTGCAATCCCAATGGGTTATCTAGTTAAGGGAATTGGCAAATTTAAATTAAAGTGGGCTTTCCTTATCATTGGACTAGGTTTTGTTATACTTAACTTATTCCAGTCATGGCAATGGGTTAATGGAATAATTGACAAGGAGCGAATGACAAAGGAATATTATATAGCTGTATTTGGTAGAACAGCAATTGACAGGAACAAGCTTGATAAATTGCTTCTTGTTGATCGCAGCACAGGAACGGATCAACTACCTGAGCATCTGGAAAGATACACAGGGAAAATGGTTTACCAATACAATCAACTTATGGTTGATGATACAACTCAGGCCCTTAGATTGGATAGTAAGAATCAATTCTCTCCCGGTCCTGATATCCCATTTAAAGATCTTACCAAAAGTGACCACGTTTGGATTAAATCGAGTATTGAAGTATGGTTACCCGAAGGATATTCAGGTAAGATGCCACATCTTGTATCAAGCTTTCATTATAAAAATGCCGCTTATAAATATAGGGGAGCTACAATTGATGAAGATAAGGCGGTAAGGGGTGAATGGCAGACAATAACATATTGGTATTTGAGCCCCGAGGTGAGGACTCTTGATGATAACCTCAAAGTATATTTATGGCATAATGATTCAACATGTATTTATATCAGGAATCTAAAAGTTGAAGTATTCGAACTGTCAGCCAAATAAATTTGTTATAACTTTGTATGGTTTGGAATAATCTATTTAAAGTGATGCAATAGTTGATAATACGGGAAACATCATCTTTTTGCAGTCGATTTAAATAATATAGCCAAATAACGACATTTTATGTTCAACACAAGAAGAATGAAAACGCCCGACTGGTATTTAGCCTGGTCGATGGTTATTTTGCAATTTTTAATGCTAGGATTGATAGTCTTTACCGGGCCCTTAATACCCGGTAATTGGTGGTCTTTTTCAATATTGATACTGGGAGGTTTATTGGGTTTATGGGCAATTTACACTATAAGACTAGGAAATCTTAGTGTAACTCCTTATGTAAAAGAGGGTGGATATATGGTTGCTAAAGGCCCTTATCGTTTCATAAGGCACCCAATGTATACAGGTTTGATATTGGTAAGTTGGGCCATCGTAACCGGACACTTCAGTTTGCAACGCTTGATTTTCGTGTTGATTCTTACTGCAGCTCTTATTATCAAACTCCACCTTGAAGAAGAATATTTAAAGAAATCCTTTCAACCTTATTCAGAGTATATTAAGAGAACAAAGAAGTTGATACCTTTTATATGGTAAGATCATTGGACTTTTAAGCAGAAAATTATATTGCGGGACCAAATTGTCTTAAGAAACGCACATCATTCTCTGAGAATATTCTAAGGTCCTTAACGTTGAATACCAAATTTGTTATACGCTCAACTCCAATGCCGAATGCAAAGCCGGAGTAAACCGAAGGATCAATTCCACAGTTTGTTAGCACAGCTGGATTTACCATACCGCAACCAAGTATTTCAACCCAACCGGTATATTTACAGAATGCACAACCTTCTCCTCCGCATAAATTACATGAAATATCCATTTCGGCTGATGGTTCGGTAAATGGGAAGTATGAAGGACGAAGCCTAATTTTTGTATCAGGACTGAACATCTCTTTGGCAAAATACATCATTGTTTGCCTGAGATCAGCAAAACTTACATTCTTGTCAATGTACAGCCCTTCAACTTGATGGAAGAAGCAATGTGCCCTTGCCGAGATAGCTTCATTGCGATACACCCTGCCTGGAAACGTCATTCTGATTGGAGGCTGAGTGTGCTCCATTACCCTTACTTGAACACTTGATGTATGGGTACGAAGTAAAACCTCGGGGTTTGAACCAATGAAGAACGTGTCCTGCATATCACGTGCTGGATGTTCAGGTGCAAAGTTTAGAGCTGAGAAGTTATGCCAATCATCTTCAATTTCAGGACCCTCTGCAACAGTATATCCAATGCGGCCAAAAATATCAATTATCCGCTTCCTAATGATGGCAAGTGGATGGCGTGACCCCATGTGATCATCTGTTGCAGGAAGTGTAAGATCTAAATTCTTTACTGGCTTATTATCAACTGTGTCTATACCTGCTTTCAAACTTTCAAGCTTGAGCTGAACTGCTTCTTTCAGTTCATTGAGCAGTCTTCCTGTTTCACGCCTTTCTTCAGGTGCTACTGTTTTGAATAAAGCAAATAGATCGTTTAAGATTCCCTTCTTACCTGAATATTTGATACGGAATTGCTCTAATTCTTCATTGGAAGATGTTGAAAATGATTGAATATCAGCTAGGTGTTTTTCTATTTGTAGTTTCATAAACATGCACCTGATGTTGAACATCAGATATTTAAAGTTCAATAATTATTTAACAACTGTTATTTTCATCTTCACATCCTTGAGTGGACGATCTGCTGCACCTGTTTGTACTGCTGCAATCTTGTCAATGACTTCCAGACCTTTAATCACTTCGCCAAAAACCGTATAATCATCATCGAGATGTGGAGTACCTCCTATAGTTGAGTATATTTTTCGACGTTCAGCTGATACTTTTTTACCGGTTTGCTTTTCAAACATATCAATTTGTGCAGGTTGGAGAACCATACCCTGTACAATATAGAACTGTGATCCTGAGGAATTCTTTTTAGGATTAACCTGATCACCTTGGCGAGCCGCTGCCAAGGCACCTTTCTTGTGAAAATGATTCGGTTTGATTTCAGCAGGAATGGTATAACCCGGATCATTTTTTGAACCTTGGCCACCTCCCTGAATCATGAATTTATTAATTACCCTATGGAATACTGAGCCATTATACCATCCTTGTTTGATGAGTTTAAGGAAATTATCACGATGACCCGGTGTGTCATCATATAGTATTGCTGTCATATTCCCATATTCGGTTTCAATTAGCACTGTTACTGGTTTTGTAGTACCTGGTGTCTTAGTCTGCCCTATTGCAGCAATAACCATGAAGAGCATTAAGACGGCCAATATTGATTTTTTCATGATTTCTTATATTTATATACAATTAATAGTTTTGAATACTGATTATTTCTTTAATAGGTAAACATACATTTCTATATCTCCAAGTGGACGGTCATTTTCGTCTCTCTTTACGGCAGCAATCTTATCAACAACATCCATGCCACTTATCACTTCACCGAAAATGGTATAACTACCGTCCAAGTGAGGTGCACCACCCACTGTTTTATATATTTCTCTTTTCTCTGCCGATATCTTGAAAGGTGTTGTTAACGCATATTCCCTATCCATCATTCCATTAAGTGTATCCAGCAGGAATTTAAATCTTAATGAGTCAACTCTTGAATCAGCAGCAAGAAACTCATTCCTTAATTCAAGATTCTCAGGGCGGTTCATAATGTTGACAAAGATGCGTTGTTTTGCCAGAGAATATTGCTTTTTCTCAACTTCATCAAGCGTAGCATCGGTAAACTTCTTGCCCTGAACAATATAATATAGTGATCCCGAAGATAAACGGGAAGGATTGACTTCATCTGATTCACGGGCGGCGGCCAGCACTCCCCGAACATGCATATGGTTTGGAAGTATCTCTGCCGGCAAATCATATCCAGGGCCTCCATTGCCAAGTTCTACGCCTGCTTTTGCTCCTCTGGAATCAGGCTCGCCTCCCTGTATCATAAAACCTTCTATTACTCTGTGGAAAAGTGTACTGTCAAAATATGATTCTTTAACCAACTTGATAAAGTTATTGCTGTGAAGTGGAGTGTCTTTGTATAATTTTACTTGAATGTCACCCAAAGAGGTTGAAATAACAATTGTTTCATCCATGCATTGTGATTGGCATTCCAACTGGTTTTGCTGAATTGCCTGACCTGATGCTGTTAGCACAGGAACAGAATTAAGGAAGAATATGCTGATTAACGGAATAAGTTTATAAAGCTTCATAAGCTGAACAATTCTTTTGCAAAATTAAGTAAAATAGTTACTGGTAATTGTTTTCTATATTCCGGCTATTTCTTTCTTTCCATTTCATAACAGGCACGGCACAGAGGTTCATAACTTTCAGTTTCACCTAACATTACCAGTTTCTGATCTGATGATTTTCTATAAGAATACTGAGCCAGATTTCCGCAACGAATGCATATTGCATGCACCTTAGTTACATATTCTGCCGTAGCCATTAGAGCGGGCATTGGTCCAAATGGATTTCCTGCAAAGTCCATATCCAGACCAGCAACAATAACCCTTATATTTTGCCGGGCCAGCTTATTACATACCTCAACAATCTCATCGTCAAAAAATTGCACTTCATCAATGCCAACAACGTCAACATTATTTGTGAGAAGAAGAATTTGTGTGGCAGAACTGACTGGTGTTGATAATATGGAATTCTCATCGTGTGAAACCACATTGTTTTCATCATACCTGGTGTCAATCATGGGCTTAAAGATTTCAACCCTCTGTCGTGCAATTCTTGCCCTATTAAGACGTCGTATCAATTCCTCAGTTTTCCCTGAGAACATAGAACCACAGATTACTTCTATCCATCCACGGCGTTGTGTTGTAAGGTTGGAATTTTCAAGAAACATTATTTATAACTCCACTGATTTCTTTATACTTTTATAGCCTGTAATAATTTTTGTAATTTGTTGATCTTACGCATTTCATTTGCCAAAATGACATGGATTCATCAGGCTGCAATGTACAAAAATTCACCTTAGTCACGTTATAAAAACTACCTATCAAATCATAATAAAATGAAAAGTAAACTGCATAACCTTAACTTACTGATTGATAAATTAGCTTTACGCGTCAACACAGCCATTGACAATAATAACATTAGCACTCTTGAAACAGATATTATCCTGGATTTACTTCGACAAGCATACATGGCAACAGAGCAAATTAGGATGGACATCCCAAATAGTATTATAAAC
Organism: Bacteroidota bacterium; assembly: GCA_023428585.1. GTDB lineage: Bacteria > Bacteroidota > Bacteroidia > Bacteroidales > Lentimicrobiaceae > Lentimicrobium. Next base: position 27,116 of record JAEYXG010000052.1, on the reverse strand, counting down.
ACAAGTAGTGAATTGCCGAAGAACTTGTCAGTAGTCAGTGAAGATGATAAATCAGAGTTATTGAAAATCGGTCAATCGGAGGATGATTCATTGATTAAGGAATCTGAAATTGAACATATGCAAGTTCAAGCTGATGTCTCTCCAATAGAGCGTACTATTGTTGATGAAGTGCCTCAAATGTCGTTTTCAAGGGTTGAAGTTGAGGTCAATGATATTGCAGATGAATCTGCAGCATCCGAACAAAAGCCTGAAGTTGCTGAAGTTTATAACGTTTCTTCACATGATACTGCCGCTGCCAATACAGTCTCAATTGTAGATAAACCAATGACACCTAACTCTCTTGAAGAGGATAACAAGTTAATAAATCAAACCTCTGGTAAAAATAAAGCTGTATCGGCCGATCTCTTTGGTACTCCAACATTGGCTGATAAGCTAAAGAGTGAAATACCAACCGTAATAGATAAGATTAATCAAGGGAAGTCTGATCAAACGCTTGCTCATAAAATGCAGCTTAAGCCAATTGATGATTTGAGAAATGCTATTGGAATCAATGAGAAATTCCAATTTGTAAATGATCTTTTTGAGGGGCGCATTGAATTATATAATGATGCCATAAATCGTCTTAATTCTTGTGGCTCAATGAATAATGCAGATAGTGTTTTTAGCAGTCTGAAATCAACACTTGGCTGGAATGAAAATAATGAAGCCTTTAATAAATTAAAATCTTTTATCAACAGGCGTTATCTTTAATACTTCTCAACTCAATGACAAACCGAATACCAAGAGGTTTCTTGTGCTTTTGTATAGCAATTTTACTCTATTCAGGTAATGATAGTAATGCTCAAAATATAGCTCGGGCACGTACGATTATGGATTCCCTTTCATCTGCCTCAATGTTTGGGAGAGGTTATGTAAATGATGGATGTGGAATAGCAGCTGAATACATTGCCAATGAAATGAGAACCATGGGGCTTAGATCATTTGAAAGCGGATTTAAGCAAGACTTCCATGTGCAAGTTAAAACTTACCCTTCAACAGTTTCTATGAAAATAAATGGTGTTCAATTGAAGACTGGAGAGGAATTTGCTGTTATTACGGGAAGCCCAACTTTAAAAGGAAGCTTTGAGTTGCTTGAAATCGATTCAACATGGTTTAAGAGACACAGGAAAATAGAAAAATTAAAGAAAAGGGATCTAAGTAAAACACTCATCGCATTTAATTCCGGAATAACAAGTGGAAAATACAAGAAATTGACTGATTCACTCATACGGAACAACTACATTAAGTGTGCTGGTTTTATAAATGTCATTGATAAAAACAGTGTTGCCTGGAGTGTTTACTCACCTGAGGCTTCTCTATCCTATCCTATTTTTAATGTGGTTCGTAGAGTGATGTCTTCCAATCCATCCACTGCTGAAATAGATGTTGTGCTTGAAGCAGTTGATGAATACAAGATAAGCAATGTAATAGGATATTTGCCGGGATCATCAGATTCCGAATCCTTTGTAGTAGTCACGGCACATTATGACCATTTGGGGATGATGGGTAAAGATGCATATTTCCCCGGAGCCAATGATAATGCAAGCGGTGTTGCAATGATGTTGGATTTTGCTGATCATTACTCCAACGCAGCTAATCAATTGCCATATAATATTGTTTTCATGGCATTGGCCGGGGAAGAAATAGGATTAAAAGGTTCAAAATTTGCTGTAGAAAATTCGCTTTTTCCTCTGGACAAAATCAAATTTCTAATCAATCTGGATATGGTTGGAACAGGAAGTGAAGGAATTACTATGGTCAATGGAGTGCAGCTTCTGGAATATTATGAGAAAATGGTAAAAATTAATGCTGATAATGAGTATATTTTAAAAGTGGCAAAACGTGGCGAGAGTTGCAATAGTGACCACTGCCCATTTTATAAAAAGGGAGTGCCTGCCGTATTTATTTACTCTATGGGCAATGAACACATGGAATATCATAGTTTGAATGACAAATCACATCTTGTGCCATTTACTGAGTATGAGGACATATTCCGCTTAATAAGAGATTTTATCAATACACTTTAGCCTTTCAAAAGTAACAGTATGTCGAAATTATATATAGTGCCAACCCCAGTAGGTAACCTTGAGGACATAACCCTCCGAGCCATTAGAATTTTAAAGGAGGTGAGTTTGATACTTGCTGAAGATACCCGTAAAACAGGTATTCTGCTAAAGCACTACAATATTGATAATAAGATGCAATCACATCATCAGCATAATGAGCATCTGACTGCCGAGACTATTGCAAAGAGGATTAATTCAGGTGAAACAGTGGCTATGGTCACTGATGCGGGAACACCTGGAATATCTGATCCAGGATTTCTTCTGGTACGTACTTGTCTTGAAGCAGGTGTTGAAGTAGAATGCCTTCCCGGTGCTACGGCTTTTATTCCTGCATTGGTTGCATCAGGACTGCCTTGTGACAGGTTTTACTTTGAAGGATTTCTTCCACACAAGAAGGGTAGAAATACACGCTTGAATTATTTAGCTCAGCTTGATCAGACCATTGTACTTTATGAATCGCCTTTCAGACTAGCCAAAACAATGCTGCAATTAGCCGAAACACTTGGTTATGAAAGAAGATGCTGTGTATCTAGAGAGATCTCAAAAATGTTTGAAGAACATCGTCGTGCTACTCTAAAGGAATTAGCAAACTACTATGCTGATCACGAACCTAAAGGTGAAATTGTCATTGTTATAGGCGGAAAGTCAGTCAACGAGATTTCAAGCAAAGGGAACGAATAACCCGTTATTAATGCAATGTTAATCAATGTTCTTTCAATCAGTGGTCAAGACGGTGAATGAATAATCCAATATAAACACAGTTAACCCTTGATTTTAAATGGGTTTAAATATCCCTCATAATAGCTTCAATAAGGTTGTATGTTCCCAATTCAATTTGAAGTATGTTTGCATCAAGCATATAGCATGGTGTTGTGTAAATTAATCTATGGGGATCTTTAATCACATCACCATGACTAGCCTTTCTGTGTAATGACCCCATTCGTTCAACATCCTGTAAGGTTGTTTCATCATCACCGATAGTAATCTCAACATTCCCCAACACCTTTGAAATCAATATCGGTGAAATACACATTGCCCCAATAGGCTTCTGTAATGATACCATATCCTTGATCGCCTTTGAAATCTCGGGGATTACCCTGCAATTATCGCCGTCAAAAGCATAGGAGCATAGATTTTTTGCTACACCAAAACCACCCGGGAATACGAGTGCATCAAATGAACGAGCCTGAAAGTCGCTAAGCGATTTGATATTACCACGTGCAATCCTCGCAGACTCGACCAGAACATTGCGTTCTTCCTGCGTTACTTTACCGCTCAAATGGTTTACAACGTGATATTGCTTAATGTCGGGGGCGAAAATTTCATAATCAGCACCATGTTTTTTAATTGCTAGTAAAGTTAGTACTGCCTCATGTATCTCAGCTCCATCCTTGACACCGCATCCTGAAAGAACTACTGCGAACTTCTTCATATCGTTTTTTTACTTTGTTAAAAGGATTAATCAACAAAAAGCGAAATATCGACTTATTTATGGACTTGATTATTTCAATGTTCAAATATATGAAATTAGGCTAGTTCTTGGTAGTGTGATTCGTTTATTTCAGCTAATTTTACTCTTGCAATATAATGCAGGAGTTGTTTGTTATAATATTGTCATTATTATAGTTATAAAGAGATGTGTGGTCGCTTTTCACTTACGGCAGATGAGAAACAGATAAACTTGTTTTTTGAGCTTTCTGGAGGTAATGCCCCTTATGTCCCCCGATATAATGGGGCACCGACTCAGCTATTGCCTGTTATTACTTCAGAGGAGCCCAGAAAATTACAACTCTTCAGATGGGGTCTCATACCCAAGTGGTCAAAAGAAATGCCCAAAACACCTTTGATAAATGCACGAAGTGAAACCATAGATCAGAAACCATCGTTTAAGGCGGGTTTTCGGGAAAAGCGTTGCCTGGTTCCAGCTGATGGTTTTTATGAGTGGGTGCATTCAGGAAGAAAGCTTCCATACAGGTTTACCCTTAAGGATGAGTCACTCTTTGCGTTTGCCGGTATTTGGGATCATTGGCAAAATTCAAGTGGACAACTCATTAATTCATTCACAATTATTACTACTGATGCAAATCAAATAATGAAGCCAATCCACGATAGGATGCCTGTTATTCTGAGAAAATCTGATTTTAATTTTTGGTTGCAAGGTAATGACGATGTAAATTTGAAGAAAATGCTTATACCTTACCCGTCAAGTGAGATGAAAAGATACAGGGTTCCGGAGACGGTGAATAAAGCTTCTGCTGAAGGTCCTGAGTTGATTGCCGCATGCGAGCCAATGGAGTTTTTTGATGGTGATTTGTTATAATGACGGCATGATTATTGCGCATTTAATCAAGCGTTGAAAATTGAAGATAGAATGAAATATAGATTAGCCGGTTTGTTTTTCTTATTAATGCTTATAGGTTCCTGTAAAAAGTATGAGGAATTTCCTCCAGAACCTGTTATCAAGTATTTGGACTTTGTTATGCTTCGCGATAGTGAGGGTATTGACCAACGGGGTATTTTAAGGTTTAGTTATACTGATGGGGATGGAAACATTGGCTTATACTCAGAAGATACGGTTGCCCCGTACGACTATAATTTGTTTATCAAATATTTTGAATTGCAAAATGGAGTTTTTAAAGAAATATTCCTGATTACTCCAACCTATATTAATGATACGACAGTTGTTTATGATACAGCTACGTTTAATGGCCGCATTCCTATATTGACTCCTGCCGGTAAGAACAAGGCAATCAGAGGTGAAATTGAAGATACCCTGAATGTCAATAATATACTATCTCCATATGACACGATTAAATTTGAAGTTTATATCATGGATCGTGATCTAAATAGAAGCAATACAATTGCAACACCTCCAATTGTTGTAAAAAAACAATAACTTCTTACATTTGCTTGCATCAATCTCAAGCAAATGAAGCAACTTATTTCAGTAGCTCTGCTCACGGCTACCATGTTCCTGTTTAATTGTTCAGGTGAGAAACACTTTATTTCTGACGCCAGTTATCGCAAACTGGTAGAAGGTCAGTTTGAAAATCGCCAGAAGATGGCTCAAGCGAGAGATAATGAATTATTCAGCGTGTTTGATAACTCTTTGAGCCTTGAGCAGCAGGAAGCGCTCAAATTCCTTTTCGCTTATATGCCTTTGAGTGACCTAGCTGATTATGATGGAGAATATTTCCTTCAGCAGGTAGACCTTTCTTTGAAAGCTCGAGATACCTTCAGTTGGGGTATGGAAATACCGGAAGATATCTTTAGACATTTTGTTCTACCAGTAAGGGTTAATAATGAAAATCTGGACACGGCAAGGGTAGTTATTTTTAATGAGTTGAAAGACCGGGTCAAAAATCTGACTATGACTGAAGCGGCCCTTGAAGTGAATCATTGGTGTCATGAAAAGGTAAATTATAAAGCAAGTGATGCCCGAACTTCATCACCTTTAGCTACAATGCGCACATCATTTGGCCGTTGTGGTGAAGAATCTACCTTTACTGTGGCAGCAATGCGGGCCGTTGGAATTCCTGCTCGACAAGTATACACACCCCGCTGGGCTCATACCGACGATAATCATGCTTGGGTGGAGGTGTTTGTTGATGGTAAATGGCAATATCTTGGTGCCTGTGAACCGGAGGCTGTGCTGAATAAGGGTTGGTTTGATGTCCCTGTTAAAAGGGCAATGATGGTTCATACAAATGTGATTGGTGTTTACAATGGAAATGAAGATGTTCTTGAACAGAAGGAACTCTACTCTAAGATAAACAGCCTCTCGTCCTATACTATTACTAAACCATTGGTGGTCAAGGTGATAAATGAAAGTAATAAACCGGTATCTGATGCCAGGGTTGAATTCAGAATATATAATTATGCTGAATTCTATCCAATGGTAGTAAAGAAGAGTGATGAAAACGGTATGGCTGTGTTGCAGACAGGATTGGGCGATCTTCAGATCTGGGTATCAAAAAATGATACCTATGGTTATGCAAAAGCGTCAGTTAGCCTTTTGGATACATTGACAGTTATGCTTACCCGTAAGCCCGGTGAAGCTTATACTGAGGTGGTTGATATAGTTCCACCTGTTGAGAAGTTAGTCGAATCAGTTCCGGTTGATAGACAAGAAGAAAACAATCGTCGACTGGTTGAGGAAGTTTCAATCAGAAACGCGTATATGTCAACTTTTATAAAACCGGAGCAGGCTGAAGCCATTGCTGTTGAGCTAGGTCTGGATACAGCACGCGTTAAAAGGTTAATTGCCTTGAGTTATGGCAATTGGGAAGAGATCTCAAACTATATTAAGGAAAATGTAAAACATCCATCAGTATTGGATTTGCTTGACAATATTTCAGAGAAGGATTTAAGAGATACTCCCGCAAGATATCTTTCCGATCATCTATCGATGATAAAATATAAAGTTGAATTAATTGAAGGTGAAACGGATGGCAAGAAATCAAGTGACAGTAATATTACTAATGAACAGCCATACAGTAAACAAGTATTTTACGAGGGTATACTTTCTGCCCGAATCAGTAATGAACTAATCAGGCCCTGGCGCAGCTATTTATATAACAAATTTCTTCCCAAATTTGAAGGAGAGGGGGGTAATCAAGCTCATACTCTAGCGATAATCAAGGATTGGGTGAATGATAGCATTGTCATTAGTACCACTGAAAATTATATGGGTTGTCCCATTTCACCCATTGGAGTCTTTGAAATTGGAATTGCCGACAAAAAGTCACGCGATATTTTCTTTGTTGCTTGTTGTCGCACTTTCAATTTGCCGGCACGTATTGACCAGGCAACGCAATTACCTCAGGTCTATATGAATGGAGGTTGGGTCAATATCTCTTTTGAGGAAGCTGAGGCACCTGTAAATAGTACCAAACTCGAACTTTTAAATGCATCTGGCAATACCATTAAACCTGAGTACTATATCCATTATACGATACAGAAATTTAATAATGGTTACTTTACCACACTCGATTACGAAGGAAGTGATCAAGTAAAGGAATTCCCTTTCACTCTCGAACTTGATCCCGGCTATTATATGCTGATGACCGGTCATAGAAGAGATGATGGAAGTGTATTGACCAGAACAGAATATTTCACGCTCATGAAAGGGGATAATTTGAGTAAACAGGTAATACTTGAGCCACTGAAACAGAAAAGAAGTATTTCAGGGGTAATTGATATGGATCTGAATATCACTGATTCAAAGGGTACAAGAAAGACTCTCAAACAAGCATCGGGAGAGAAGGGTATTGTTCTTGCCTTTATTAATCCTGCAAATGAACCAACCCGCCACATAATGAGTGATATCCCCTTATTAAATGCTGATTTTAATAACTGGGGTGGTCACTTTCTTTTTGTTGTGCCCTCTTCCCTTAAATCAAACGATTTTAATCCCGCATCCTATAAGAATCTGCCTAATGCAACTTCATTTATTATTGATGATAAAGACCTGTTACTCAAATCCATTAGTGAATCAGCAGGATTTCAATCAACCATGCATTACCCAATTGTAATGTTTATAAATCCTCAAGGAGAAATAACATTTCTATCAATGGGTTATCGTATTGGCATAGGCGAAAATCTTCTAAAAGCTTCCAAAGGATTATGATAAAGTATCTACAACATTATGTCAACAATGGTCTTGTAATCATTGTGATCTAACTTGTGGACAAATGTCGCAGCTTTATTTTGAATCATTATTCTGATAATTTCTTCTCTATTGAAATTGTCAACTATTTCATTCAATCGAACCGGGCAGTCAATTAACCGGAAAAAGCTTTCAAGCCGTTCTATGGTCAGGTCGACATCTGAAGTGTTGAATATATTTTGTCCTAAGAATGAAATTCTATCAACAAGTTTATGTTTTTGAAGTTTAAGCCATGCCGGATATACAATGGTTAGTGAAGCTCCATGAGGTACATCATAGAGAAGTGAGAGGATATGACCAATACTATGCACACCCCATTCTCCTGAAGCTCTACCTTGCATTGTCATTCCATTCAGAGCCATGGTAGCTGCAAACATGATTCTTGCCCGAAGATCATAATTAGTCAGGTCTTTTAGGAGTGCGGGCCCATTTTCAAGGGCCTCCTTAATAATAGAGAAAACAAATCGATCGGCTAAAGTGGCTTCTCCTTTGCCAAAATATGCCTCAAGGCAATGAGCAATAAGATCGGCTATACCATATGCGGTATAGTTATAGGGAACACTGGTTGTATATTGAGGATCAAGAAATGAATGCTTTGGAAACATCAAAGGTGAAGTGTAACTTCCTTTAACTTCAGCTTTATGATTGGAGATTACTGCAAAGGGATTCATCTCTGATCCGGTTGCTGCCAAGGTCAATACGGCAATCAAAGGTATCGCTGAGGTTGGTGAAGGGGCAGCCTTGGTAAAGTAGTCCCAGGCTTTTATCTGATATGGGATGGTAACCGCTATCATTTTGGCTGAATCAATTACACTGCCTCCGCCTACTGCTAATATTACATTAACGTTGTGTTTACGTCCTAATTCGGCAGCTCCGTCAACATCTTCAACAAGGGGATTTGATTTGATGCCTCCATATTCAAAAACCTGTGCGTTGATGTTTGCCAATTGGGTTTTAATCAGACTATACAGGCCATTTTGCTTGATTGAATTCTTGCCATATACAAGAAGTACCCGGTTGCCATATTTATCTACTGTTGCACCAAGATTGTTTAATATATTCCTGCCAAAATGCAGGGATGTAGGATTATAAGCTATAAAACTTTCCATGGGTTATTTGTTGTAATTGCTGATTTTATTAGAAAGAACGTTTATTTGGTTTGGCTTTTTGACTATTCTTGTTCGTATTCTTGTTTTTATTTTGCTTTCCTGATTTACCCTTTTGTCTTATTCCGGCTTGCTTTGTTGAACGGGATTTACTGATTTCCCAATATGATCTTGATGGCATACTGATAGTATCATCTGGGGTATCCTTACCATCAAGAATGAAATCCATTTGTTTTCTTTGTAGATCAACACTTTGAACTTTTATTTGAATGGGATCACCAAGCCTGAATTCCTTTCCCTTATGCTGGCCAACAACCTTGTAGTTTTCTTCATCCAGATAATAAAAGTCATCGTCCATATTCCTCATGGCAATCATGCCTTCACACTTGTTCCCTTCAAGTTCAACATATATTCCCCACTTGCTTACTCCTGAAATAAGTCCTTTGAATGACATTCCAATTTTGTCCTGTAGATACTCAGCCTGCTTGTATTTAACAGAAGCACGCTCTGCTTCAGCTGCCTTGCGTTCCATATCAGAACTATGGACACAGTATTCTTCAAATTCATCCTTATCAAACGATGGCTTTCCCACAAGGTATGCTTCAAGCATCCTGTGAACCATCAGGTCAGGATAACGTCGGATGGGGGATGTAAAGTGAGTATAATAGGGGAATGCCAGGCCATAATGCCCAATATTGAAAGTAGAATAAATTGCTTTCGACATTGTTCTAATGGCAATTGACTCAATCATGGCCTCTTCTCCTTTTCCTGCTATCTGCTCAAATAGAGAATTGAATGATTTGGATAGTAGTTTTCGCGATCCAATATTCATCTTATAGCCTAATTTTGACAAGAACTCGGCAAACTTTTGCAGCTTCTCCTGATTAGGTTCATCATGAATTCGATAAACAAATGTTTTGGCCTTTGAATCTCCTTTTACCTTGCCAATCCTCTCTGCTACACTTCGATTGGCAAGCAGCATGAAGTCTTCAATCAACATATTGGCTTCTTTTTGCTCTTTAATATATGTATCAATAGGCTTTCCTTTTTCATCTAGAATAAACTTCACCTCTTGGCTGGTAAATGCAATTGATCCTTTTTTAAACCTCTCTTCTCTTAACTTTGAGGCAAGTTCATTGAGCTGAAGAAGCTCTTGCTTGAATAGACCTTCACCCCCTTCAATCATAGCCTGAACTTCTTCATAGCTATATCTGAAGTTGCTATTAATGATTGTTTTACCATACCATTCACTATGGATTTTGGCATCATCATCAAGCTCAAATATGGCAGAAAAGCACAGCTTGTCCTCATTAGGTCTCAATGAGCAAACATTATTGGAGAGTTTTTCAGGTAACATGGGAATTGTCCGGTCAACAAGATATACAGAAGTGCCACGTTCATAAGCCTCTTCGTCGATTGGTGTACCTGGTTTTACATAGTATGACACATCCGCAATATGAACTCCCACTTCCCATAAGCCATTTTCCTTTTTTATCAGTGAAAGAGCATCATCAAAATCCTTTGCATCAGGTGGGTCAATAGTGCATGTCCATATTTGCCTATAATCCCGCCTTTTCTTAATTTCATCAACTGGGATTTCAATAGGGATCTTCTCAGCCTGTTTCAGGCTGTTGGGATTAAATTGAAGTGGGAACTCAAATGATGCAAGAATAGAATTCATCTCAACATCATTATTTCCCGGAGCTCCTAGTACTTGAATTACCTCTCCAAACGGATTTTTAGACCGCTCGGGCCAATCAGTCAGTCGGGCAATTGCTTTTTGGCCATTTTTCCCATCATGCAGCGCTTCATTTGGGATGAAAATATCATAAGGCATATTTACTTCATCAGGTATCAGAAAGGCAAATTTGCCGGAAATCTGTATTTTACCTACAAATTGGGTTTTGAATCTCTGGAGTACTTCAATGATTTCGCCTTCCAGTTTATGATCCTTACGCATTGGGAATAGTCTCACTTTTACGGTATCACCATGAAGAGCATGACCAGTGTTGTTGGCTGAAATGAATACGTCATCATCCAATTCCTTGGCGATTACGTAAGCCTTGCCGGTCTGCTTCATATCAACCTTTCCTTGAACCAGGGTAGTTTGATATTTCTCAGCAACCAGTTCCGGATTATATTTGTATTTCCCTCTGTTTAGCTCAATAATTATTTTTGACTGGACAAGTGATTCAATGATATTATTTACCAGTTCTTTGCTAATTTTGTCGGAAGCTCCAAGCAGATGGGAAACCTGCCTGAAGTTATATGCTTTTTGAGGATTACTGCGAAAAAGCTCTTCAACTAATTTAACGAATGGGCTTTGAGATGCCGGGATTGTTTTTTTTGATTTTCTATTTGCCATAATGCTTCATTATTAATGTAAAGGTATTAATTATTTTCCGTTTTGCCGTTTTAGAACTTTAATGGAGTGTCATGAATCTATCCCCATTCCAGTAATTTATTTTTTATTGATTAACAGAGTTACTTTCTGTTGTATTGGCTATTAATTGATGGTCAGTCTATATTGATTGGACTTAAGGTACTTGTATTTCTAATTAAACCATGAGAAAGAAAAAGATTCTTATTGCAGAGGATAACCTAATTAATCAGAAAATAGCACTTCTTATGCTTAAGAAGTTTGATCAGATAATTGACCTTGCAGAGAATGGAGATATTGCAGTTGAGAAATTCAAGAGTGAAAATTATGATCTTGTATTGATGGATTTGCATATGCCTGAATTGGATGGTTTTGAAGCTACGCGAAAAATTAGAGAAATTGAAGCGGCGGAAAACAGGGAAGTGAAGGTTAAAATATATGCAATGACTGCCAGTTCTGTTAATGATGAACGTGATAACTGTCTTGAAGCCGGTATGGATGGATATCTATCAAAGCCCTTCAGGAATGAAGAGGTTATGTCAATTCTGGAGGAGTAAGCCTTCTCCCGGGTATAGCTTCTATTAGCTTTTGCGTATATTCCATTTTTGGTGCTGAATATATCATATCGGCATCTCCCTGTTCAACAATATTACCACTTTTCATTACCAGCATTCTATCGGACATATACCTAACAACCGATAAATCATGGGATATAAAGATATACGTAAAGCCAAATTCTGTCTTAAGGTCGTTGAGCAGATTGAGCACCTGTGCCTGCACTGATACATCAAGTGCAGAAACTGATTCATCACAGATTACAAAAGCAGGATTAAGTATCAATGCCCTTGCAATACAAATGCGTTGCCGCTGACCTCCTGAGAATTGATGTGGATACCTGTTATAATGATCAGGAAGAAGATTTACTTTCTCAAGTAGTTCGAATACCTTGTTCTTTCTTTCCCTGTGTGATGATAGAAGCCTATTTGCCGTTAAAGGTTCAATTATTGATTGACCTATTGTTAGGCGCGGATTTAGTGAAGAGTAAGGATCCTGAAAAATAATCTGCATTCGTTTTCTAGTCGCCCTTAATTCATCCTTATTCAATGATATTACATCTTTCCCCTCAAATGATATTTTCCCATTGGTTGGTTCTATGAGTCTTAGCAAAGCTCTTCCGAGGGTAGTTTTACCACATCCGGATTCACCTACAAGCCCTAAAGTCTCTCCTTTATAGACATCAAAACTTACATTGTTTACAGCTTTATAGGTAGGCCTTTCTTTCTGAAACCATCTTTTTGGCAAAGGGTAATCCACTGAAAGTTTTTCAACTGATAATATTGGAGCAGTCGCATAAAGATTCTTGTGCCTCAGCTTTCGTTCTGTAGGATCTTCAATGGTGATAGGGTGATGTGAATTATTGTCCATGAAATCTGATACAGTGGGTAATTTCTTCATCCTGAAGCTCAGGGATGGACGGCATGCCATCAGGCCTATGGTATATGGTTGCAATGGATTGCCAAATATTTCTGCTGAATTGCCTTGCTCAACAATAGTACCTTTTCTCATTACCAGGACCCTGTCGGCAATTTCCGATACAACACCAAGGTCATGACTTATAAAGATCAGGGTCAAGTTTAATTTTTGCTGCAGATCTTTGAGTAGTTTTAATATTGAGTTCTGAACGGTAACATCCAATGCTGTTGTAGGTTCATCAGCAATAAGTATTTCAGGAGAGCAAGCAATGGCCATGGCTATCATCACCCGCTGTTTTTGTCCGCCTGATAACTGATGCGGATAGGCTTGAAATGCATATTCAGGATCAGGAAGCATAACATCCCTAAAGAGTTTGAGGGTGTATTCCCGGGCTTGATGTTTGGAATATTGCAGATGCATCCTGATGGATTCTACAATTTGCTTTCCACACCGCATTACCGGATTCAGTGATGACATTGGTTCCTGGAAGATCATGGCAATTCTATTGCCTCTGATTTTTCTGATCTCTTTTGCCTTAAGATTAAGAAGATCAATAAATTGCCCCTGATTATTGAATAATATTTGTCCGGTATCAATTCTACTCATCTTTTCAGGCAAAAGCTGCAGGATAGACAAAGAGGTAACTGATTTTCCCGAGCCACTTTCGCCCACAATACCTAATGTTTCCCCCTTGCCAACTGAAAATGTGATGGAATCTACCGCATTATTCCAACCACCTTCATCCTTGAATGAAATTCCCAAATTGCTAATACTTAGTATTGGCTCCTCGTTATGATTTGTTTGAGTCATGGAATGAAGGAGTTTTAAAGCAATGCATTCCTGTTAATATCCTGTTTAATAAAAATGAATAGGAGAATTGTAAATGCCCATAGGGAGGAACCTCCGTAGCTAAAAAAAGGTAACGGAATCCCAATTACGGGTACTAATCCAATGGTCATTCCAATATTTATAGTAAAGTGGAAGAATAGTATTGCTGCCACGCCATATCCATAAACCCTGCTGAACTCCGAACGTTGTCGTTCGGCCAATATCACAATCCTTGCCAGCAAGAGTAGGAATAATGCAATAACCACCGTTGAACCAACAAATCCCCATTCTTCACCTACAGTACAAAATATAAAATCTGTACTTTGTTCAGGAACAAAATTGTACTTGGTTTGGGTACCATTGAGATAACCTTTACCAAAGAAACCGCCTGATCCGATGGCTATTTTTGATTGATTCACATTATAGCCAACACCCTTTAAGTCAATGGTTTTGCCGAGAAGAACATTGATCCTTGCCTTCTGATGATCACCCAAAAAACGGTCGACTCCATATTCAACAGAAAAGGCAAATCCAACGGCGACAACAAGCAAACCCACCAGTGAAACAATGTTCCTTTTGTTTCTTTTCATGAAAAAGAATAACAGTCCCGCGAGTCCAATCAACAGGAATAAAACATACGTTGTTCCTACCATAAGTGTTGAAACAGCAACAAGTATAACTAAAAGGCCGGCTAACAGGAAATTGCCTGAAAGTCCCATACGATACAATACCAGAATGAAGGAGCTGTAAACGAGTGCTGATCCCGTGTCATTCTGGAGTAAGATTAGTACTGCGGGAATGCCCATCAGCACCAATGGAAACAATCGATTCTTAAGTTGAGAGAGATTCAGGTGTTGCTGATTGAAAAACCTTGCAATAGCCAAATTGGTTGCAAATTTGGCAAATTCAGCCGGCTGCAATCCAAAACCGGCAATCTGGAACCATGATTTTGAACCAGAGATTTCCGTTCCTATTGCCAATACAATCAGCAAAAGGATAATCATGAATCCATATATTAAATAAGCAAAAGTGCTGAAGAATCTGGCATCAGTGAGCAATATCAACAGGGCTATAAATAAGGAACTAAGAATCCAAATCAACTGTTTCCCATAGCTTTGCGTAATATCAAAAATATTGCTGTAATCTTCATTATAAACAGCAGCGTATATATTCAACCACCCCATTAGTACAAGAACGAGATACAATAGCGTTACCTGCCAATCTATGTTGCTGAATATGTTGTTTCTTTCGCGCACTTTAATTTATGAGATTTGTTGTCTTCATTTTTTCTTCTATCTCAGTACGTTTTACGGTTCCTGTGAGATATTTCTCAATCATGAGTGAAGCAATAGGCAATGCCCATGTTGATCCAAAACCGGCATTTTCAATAACCACTGCTATTGCAATCTTAGGATTGTCGGCAGGGGCAAATGCCATAAACAGAGAGTGGTCATCACCATGAGGGTTCTCGGCTGTCCCGGTCTTCCCACACATTGTTATTCCTTCAATCTGATACCACTTGGCGGTTCCAAGTGTGGCTACCTGTCGCATTCCTTCCACAGCAACCTCAAAATGGTCTCTATCAATGGTTGACTTGTGTTGCTTGAATTCTGTGCCTGATGTTTTCTGATTTCCAATGGTTCTAACCACATGAGGTTCTATATAAGTGCCCCTATTGGATAATACTGCAGCAAAATTGGCTAATTGCAATGGAGTAACCAGAATTTCGCCCTGCCCAATGGAGAGTGAACGTATGGTCATTGCATTCCAGTGCCCCCGACCGTATATTTTGTCAAATGTTTCTGCTGAAGGGATGTTGCCTGATAACTCAAATTGCATATCAGTGCCTAACTTCTCACCAAACCCCAAACTCATTACATGTTTCCGCCATGATACATAGTTATCCCGTAGACTGCCATGTCCTGAACTATTGATAATTGACCTGAATACTTGCCAATGAAATGGATTGCATGATTGTTGAATTGCAACATAAACATCAAGAGGTGATTGGTGATTGTGAGTACAACGAATGGGTGATGAGCCGGGTCCTTGGCAAGAGTAATGAGTGTTTACGGTTAATAATCCTTCCTGTAATCCAATCAGGTCATTAACCATCTTGAAAGTTGAACCTGGGGGATAAGCGCCCATTAATGCCCTGTTTAATAAGGGCTTAACAGGATCTTCAGATAACAACTTAAAATTTTGGCCTCTAACCCTACCAACCAATAGGTTTGGGTCATATGTAGGACTTGAAAGAAATGCAAGAATTTCACCTGACGATGGTTCAATGGCTACAACACTGCCCATTTTCCCGGCCATGAGCATTTCACCATACTCTTGCAGATCTCCATCAATGCTTAAGTAAAGATCCTGGCCGGTAACAGAAACAGTATCATATTTCCCTTCAGCATAACTGCCCACTTCGCGGTTATGAACATCAACCATCTTTATCTTCAGTCCCTTATTTCCTCGCAGTATTTCTTCGTAGGCTTTTTCAATACCACTGATGCCAATGTAATCGCCTGATTTATAGTACGGATTTTTATCAATAACTCCTTGTGTTACTTCTCCAACATAGCCAAAAAGGTGGGCCCCTATTGGCTTTGGATACTTTCTGAGAGTTCGTGGCTGAACAAAGAAACCCTTGTACCTGTACATTTTTTCTTCCAGGTAACCATAGGTTTCTTTCGATATTTGTTTCTCAAACAGGCTTGGCTTATATCGTGAATACTTCTTTGCCTTATCAAGTCTTTCGCGGAATCCCTCGATAGAAATCTGAAGCAAGGAGCAAAATTCGGCGGTATCAATCTCTTTGACCTGAGCAGGTAAAACCATCAAATCATAAACAGCTTCATTATATACCAATAGCTTGCCATTGCGGTCGTATACCAATCCGCGTGCAGGATATTGAGTTACATACCTTAATACATTGTTGTTTGCTGATAGGGTATAGCTGTCATCAATGACCTGAATATAGAAAAGCCTTGTAATATAAATAACTCCAATAACGAGGAATATAGCTATTATCGTTTGCTGTCGCGATACATTTGATCCTTGTGCCATTTCCTCAATATTGTTTTATATTACCATGCCTACGCCAACCGTATTGTTGGTGGCTTCATCAATAATAATCATTGATCCGGTTCTGCGGTTTACACGATAGGGATCAATAAAGATAGGCTTGGTAGTCTTAATCCTGACACATGCTATATCATTAAGACTAACATGTCCATCAGGGGTTTGATCCATATTATTCACATTTACCTTGTACTTGACTTCCTTAACCAGACACCTTACTTCATTGGTAGTATGTTTAAGGGCATACTTGCCATTGATTTGGAGTGGCTTTTCATTCATCCAGCACAACATTACATCAAATTCCTGGGAAACAATCGGTTGATTGTCCGGTTTTACTATCATATCGCCTCTGCTAACATCAATATCATCCTCCAATGTTAGGGTTACCGATAATGGAGGGAATGCTTCCTTAAGAGTTCCATTATATATATCGATGGATTTTACTTTGCTTCTGCGCAAAGAGGGCAGTGCAACTACTTCATCACCCGGCTTGAATACACCACCGGCAACTCTGCCGGCATAACCCCGGTAATCGTGGTATTCATCTGATAATGGCCGAATCACATATTGCACCGGGAACCGTGCATCCGTTAGATTGTGATCATTGCCGATCTTGATGGTTTCTAATACATGCAGGAGTGTACCGCCCTTATACCAAGGCATATTGGTTGAAGGTTCAACCACATTGTCACCTAGCAAAGCACTTATAGGTACAATAGAGATGTCATTAAGATCAAGCTTCTTTCTGAATTCAGTATATTCTGATTTAATTGCATTATAGACTTCCTGGTTAAAATCAACCAGGTCCATTTTGTTAATGCAAACAATAATATGAGGGATTTTAAGTAAGGAAGCAATGTATGAATGCCTACAAGTCTGCTCTGTCACACCATTTCGAGCATCAATCAGTATAATGGCGGCATTGGCGGTTGATGCTCCGGTAACCATATTACGGGTATATTGTATATGACCAGGGGTGTCGGCAATGATGAATTTTCGTTTTGGAGTTGCAAAGTATCTGTAGGCAACATCTATTGTAATTCCCTGTTCACGTTCAGCCCTCAACCCATCAGTAAGCAAAGCCAGGTCCACATGTTCATTTCCTCTGCGTATGCTTGCTCTCTTGATTGCTTCCAGCTGGTCCTCAAAAATAGATTTACTATCATAAAGTAGCCTGCCTATCAATGTACTTTTGCCATCGTCAACACTTCCTGCGGTAGTGAATCGCAGCAGTTCCATATCAAGGTATCCTTTTGTTGAAAATTCAGTCATAAGTAAGGAATTCAAAAAATGCAATTAATAAAAACAAGCTTCATCTTAAAGAGCCTTTACGGAAAAACAGAACAGTAGTCTTTTAAAAATACCCTTCTTTTTTCCGGTCTTCCATAGCAGCTTCTGATCGCATATCATCAGCTCTGCCTCCTCGTTCAGTAACTCGTGTTGCTGCTATTTCATTAATGATATCTTCTATTGTATTGGCTGTTGAAAGTGTTAATCCTGTGCAGGAGATATCTCCAATTGTGCGGCATCTTACGGTTTTTGTTTCATAGAATTCAGAGTCTTTCAACTTCATGAAAGGTGCTTTGGCCAACCATTGTCCATCTCGTTGAAACACTTCTCTCTCATGGGTGAAGTATAGACTGGGCAATTCAATTTGTTCCTTCATAATATACTGCCAAACATCCATTTCTGTCCAATTGCTGATTGGGAATACTCTAAAATGTTCACCTGAGTTTTTACGGCCATTGAAGATATTCCAGAGTTCGGGTCTTTGATTTTTAGGGTCCCATTGACCAAATTCATCTCTATGTGAGAAAAAGCGTTCCTTGGCTCTGGCTTTTTCTTCATCACGGCGCCCACCACCCATAGCAGCATCAAACTTGTATTTTTCAATTGTATCAAGAAGGGTAGTAGTCTGCAATATATTTCGGCTTGCATTGACGCCTGTTTCTTCAACAACCCTACCCTTGTCAATACTCTCTTGAACAGAGCCTACGTACAAGGTAGCGCCAATATTTTTTATTAAATCATCACGATAAACAATGGTTTCTTCAAAATTATGGCCGGTATCAATGTGTAAAAGTGGGAAAGGGAGTTTTGCAGGCCAAAATGCTTTTACAGCCAGGTGAGTCATCACAATAGAATCTTTTCCCCCTGAGAACAGCAGGACAGGCCTTTCAAATTGAGCGGCAACTTCACGAATAACATATATAGACTCGTATTCTAATTCTTCAAGATGGGTAAGATTAAATCTACTTTTCATTGCGTTCAATTATGGGTAACAAATAATCATAGAGTTCTGTGATGCTTTGTTGAGGATTAAAGTCAGCAGTACAAAGTTTAATATCAGGGTTTGATGGTATTTCAAAGGGAGCACTTACACCGGTGAAATCGCTTATTTCACCTTTACGTGCTTTTTTATACATTCCTTTTACGTCACGTTGTTCACAAACATCTAGAGGAGCATCAACAAATACATTTATGAAATGGCTTTCGCCTACAATCTGTAAGGCCATTTTACGCAAACTATCAGTAGGAGTAATAAAAGCACAAATAGTAATAATATCAATTTCGACAAAAAGTTTCGCTATTTCCGATACTCGTCTTATATTCTCGTTTCGGTCAATGATAGAAAAGCCAAGATCACTGCATATGCCTTTCCGTGTTATATCACCATCAAGCATCCTGACAGTGTAACCTTCTTTTTCTAGTATTTTTTCCAAGCCTAAGCCAATGGTTGTCTTGCCTGAACATGGTAATCCACTTAGCCAAACTACTACACCTCTTTGATTCAACACGTTTTCCTTCCCGTTTAATTATATTGATAATGTTGGTAATCAATGGGCAAATTTAATACTATTTCCCATTGTATTTTGAGAGTATATAAAATGAACAAGCCACGAAATACGTGGCTTGTTATATCTTATCCTATGGATTTCTTTCTTCTGTTTTTTTTCTTGCGTTTTCCTGTTTCTTCTGTTTCATCATCTGTATAGTAACCATGTCCGTCGCCATAACCATACCCATAACCATAGCCGTATCCATTGCCGTAACCATAACCGTAGCTGTTGTTCTCGTATCTGACATCATTGATGAGTATTGCAATATCCTTTAACTCACGCTTTTCAATGTCAGTTATAATGGTCTCGAATATTTTTTTAACGGTAAAGGCCTGACGGGTAACAAATACATTTACATCTGAATATTTCATTAACAGGAATGCATCGGTAACAATCCCAACAGGGGGTGTGTCAATTATGATGAAATCATATATCTGTTTGAGTTGATTTATTAGCTCATCATTTTTTGGTGACGCAATTAACTCGGCAGGATTGGGCGGTATTGGACCGGCAGCAATGAAATCAAGGTTCTGTAGTGATGTTTTTTGTATTATTTCCTCAAGTGTACATTTATTAATAAGATAGGAGCTTATTCCTAAAGTATTTGAGAGCCCGAAATCCTGATATATTTTAGGTTTTCGCAGGTCATATCCTACAATCAGGGTTCTCTTTCCATATAAGGCAAAAATGGAGGCCACATTCATTGAAGTGAAGGTTTTTCCTTCATTAACCATGGTTGACGTAATGAGAATTACCTGTTTTTCTTTATTCTTTGTAAAATACTGTAAATTGGTTCGTATTAATCTGAAAGATTCAGCTATTGAGGATTTGGGGAATTCAGCAACAACCAGTTTACTGTTCTTGGAGCTATGAATTACATGCCCTACAATAGGTAAGGAGGTGATTTTTTCAATGTCCTTTTTATCCATGATCTTGTCATTCAGATAATCCTTACCAAGTATATATCCAATGGGGATTATAATACCAATAAGGAGAGCAATGGTGTAATTCAGGGTTCTTTTTGGAAGTACCGGCAACATTTCAAGTGGGTCAGCTATATCAAGTACCTCATTGTCGGGCATATTTGATGCTCTTGTTATTTGGGCATCTGAACGTTTTTCCAAAAGGAATGTATATATGGCATCATTGAGTTTGAATTTCCTTTCAATGCCAAACAACATTCGTTGGGTTGTGGGCAATTGGTTTATCTTGCCTGACATGGCATTTATTCGTCTGTCAATATCTTTGATGGCAATGTTTGAGGTATTGATGATGTTCTTGATGTTCTCAGCCAGGGTACGCTTATTAACATCAATCCGCTGATCAAATGAAGAGATGATTGGATTTTTCTCTTTAGCCATCAATCTTGCTTCACCGCGCTCGGCATAAAGTGACGTCAAATCGGTAATGAGCCTGGTGAGAACAGGATCCTCTATTCCCATTGATGAAGGCACAGTAAGCCCGGTTATGTCATTCCGGTTACTCTTTAAGTAATCACTCAGATAATTATAATACTGATTCTTGACTATTAATTCAGCCTTCTGTTTTTCAAGATCTCCCATAGTTTGGAATACTTGCTGTGATTGAAAGTCCAGGTCCATCACCTCGTTTGTGGTTCTGAATTGCTGTAAGTCGCTTTCGGCAATTTGCAGGGAATCAGTTATTCCCAGCAATTGTTCATCAATAAAAAGAATGGTATTTGTGGCAATTTGATTCTTCTTTTCCAGACTTCTCTCTAAATACTCGGTTGTAAGAGCATTCAAGAAATCAGATGCTTTTTGGACATTGTTGCTTTGCAGCGAAATTTCTACAATTGAAGCCTCCCTGTTGATGGGTTCAATTATAAAACTACTGAACTCCTTGGTGAGGTCTTCAATTTTATTAAACACAAAAAACATGTTTGTATTTACATGCTTGTCAGGATTAAAATTGGGATTAAGCAGTACTTTGAAGTTATGGTACTTTCCCTTGACTTCCTGTCCGAATTTATAATTGCCATTAATATTAATTGGCTCGTTTATTGGAATTTCCCTTCTTGTTTGTGTATAATAGTATGAGGAGGCTTTTTCTCCTTCAGCAGTTAAATTGTATTCAGTATTGTTTTTTACTGAGATGTTGAATCTCATACCTGCAGGTTGCGGGAATAGTGTATCAAATACAACTGTAAATGGCGATTGATCATAAAGCTCCTGAGTTATAAAGTTCTCTTCTGAAAAGTATGAAATATCGAAGTTTTGTGACCTGATAGCTCGGGTAATCAATGACCTGGATTTTAATACTCCAATCTCATTCTCTATACTTTGGGCATTTTTCAAATTACCTAAGCCTAATAATGCCTGTGCATCAAATGCTGATTTTTCATCTTTTATGAGGATTGTGGTACTGACCTTGTATATTGGCTTTGATAACCTATTGAACAGGTAGGCAACAGCAAGTGATAAAATAATGGCTATTATGAATAAGTACCAGTATTTTATGAATTTAAAGAATATTTGCTTGAGGTCAATAACCTCTTCATTTAACTCAGTATTATAATTGTCCACTAATAATCTTATTTAAAAAAGTTAATTACTACGAGTGTGGTTGTAATGGTTGAAAGCACAAATGAATATGGAAATGAAGTAAAGGCAAATGTTTTACTTCTCATTGGTTTTACATAAATAATATCATCAGGCTGCAGGTAGAATCCCGGTAATTCAAGAATTGAATCAGACAAAAGATTAACTTCCAGGATCTCAGTGCCTCCGGTTTTTGTCTTTCGAATTATATTAACTTCTTTACGATTGCCAAAGTTTGTCAAATCACCACCAAGGCTTATAGCCTGAAAAATATTGAGCCTGTCGTTATATACTACGTATGTGCCGGGGCGATTTACCTCACCCATTATACTAACCTGGAAGTTGACAAGTTTAACGGTTATAGTAGCCAATTGATAAAACTCGTCCATTATTCCCTGTAGTTTATCTCTAACCTGACCAACTGACAATCCCACAACCTGCACCTTGCCGATGACCGGAAACCTTATAAACCCGGAATCGCTGACCTGGTAGCTTTTCAGATAAACGCCCATTTCACTTTGTACCTGATAATCTCCCCTCTCATTTCCTTCAAAGGAGGTCATATTTTTAGGATCCAAACTGGTTACATTAATATAGAGGAAGTCGCCAGGTTGTAATTTATAGGTTGCCAAATCGTTTTCATAGGTATTGCCTCCGGCAGAATACATGCTTTTATTTTGCAGGTAAACAGTCTTTTTCTGCGAGATGCATGAACTGAGAGTTAAAGTAGCTATTATGAAGACAATCAGGTAAGTTGAACCAGTCTTAAGTGTGTTTTTCATTCGTAATCTTTTAATTTAGAAAAAGCATGTCAATCATTATTTTCATGCTTCTGCAGTTTGTTGACAAATCTAAAATAGTACACTGCAATTGTTAGGCAAAGCAAAAGTATTCAATTTTAGTAATATAAAAACCAATGATAAACGTTTTGAAAAAATTTAATCAACAATCACCCCTCTCAAAGTTGCCGTAGTGCATGAGTCAACTCTAACCTTAACATAATCACCGGGTTTGTTTTCACGTGCCGGGAACACAATCACCTTATTCTGGCTATTACGTCCCGATAATTCATCGGAAGATTTTTTCGATAGATTTTCAACCAGAACTTCAAAGGTCTTGCCAACATCCCTCAGATTGCTTTGATATGACAATTCCTGCTGCAGATCAATAATTTCCTGAAGTCGCCTACCCTTTGTCACTTCATCAACATCATCCTTGTGCTTTTTGGCAGCCAGTGTGTTAGGGCGTTCTGAATACTTGAACATGAAAGCATAATCATAACCCACTTGCTTCATCAACTCCATGGTCTCAATATGATCTTCTTCTGTTTCTGAACTAAAACCGGCAATTATATCAGTTGAGAGTGCACAATCAGGTATGACTCTCTTGATGGTATCTATTCTTTCAAGATACCATTGACGGGTATATTTGCGGTTCATGAGTTTGAGTATTCGGTTGCTACCGGATTGTACCGGCAAATGAATGCTGTTACAAATATTGGGATACCGGGCAATGGTTTCTATTAACTCATCGGATATGTCCTTTGGATGTGAAGTTGCAAACCGCACTCTAAGTAATGGATTGACCATGGCAACCTGTGCCAATAGCTGCGGGAATCCGGTTCCTTCTTCACTTTTATAGGAGTTTACATTTTGTCCTAGAAGAGTTACTTCACGAATGCCTTCATTGAAAAGCCGGGTAGCCTCTTGAATTATAGTTTCGGGTGATCGACTTCTCTCTTTTCCTCTTGTGTAAGGCACAACACAATAAGAACAGAAGTTCTCACAACCCCTCATTATTGAAATAAATGAAGTAATGCCTTTGGTATTGACAGGACTGATGTCGGCATAGGTTTCATCCATTGAAAGAATTACATTGATTGCTTTTTGTCCTGTTTCAGCAATATTGAGTAATCTGGGCAAATCGCGGTAAGCATCAGGTCCAACAATCAAATCCACAATCTGTTCCTGGTTAAGGAGATCATCCTTGATTCGTTCAGCCATACAGCCCAACAAGCCTATTCGCAGATCAGGTTTTATTTTTTTATATCTCTTGAATTCTTTTAGTCGGGCTCTTATTCTCTTCTCAGCATGATCCCTGATAGAGCATGTATTAATAAATATCAAATCGGCATCAGCAATATTTTCTGTCAGCTCAAAGTCGTGATCAATCATTATAGAGCCGACAATCTGGCTATCAGAAAATTCATCTGACATCCGTAAGTCTCCATGTATAATTTTCTTTTCTTCACTCAGTATTGTGGATAAAATTATTATAACCTGGTTTCAGAGAAACCTCTTTTCTTTAAGTGGGTGCAAAAATAGACAATTTTGAACCTCCTCATTATTAAATTGTTGTAAATAAAAATTTGAATTTTACAGAATCAATCCATTTTAAATGCGTTACTTTGTGCCCGTTTTAGAAAAAAAAACGGTCGGATTATACCTTTATTTTCAATTATGTCAAAAAATCTGGTTATTGTTGAGTCTCCTGCTAAAGCAAAGACTATAGAAGGTTTTCTTGGAACTGACTTTATTGTCAAGTCTAGTTTTGGTCATGTTCGTGATTTGAAGAAAAAGCAGTTGGGCGTTGACATTGAACACGACTTTATGCCTAGTTATGAGATTTCAGCTGACAAGCAAAAACTCATCAAGGAACTTAAGAAATTAGCAACTGATGCTGATGTAGTATGGCTTGCATCCGATGAAGACCGTGAAGGAGAAGCCATTTCATGGCATCTACAGGAAGTTCTTTCATTAGATGCAAAAAAAACAAAGCGTATAGTATTTCATGAAATTACCAAGAGTGCTATATTAAATGCCATTAATAATCCTCGCAGCATTGATAAAAATCTGGTAGATGCTCAACAAGCCCGAAGAGTACTGGATAGATTGGTTGGTTTTGAAATTTCACCTGTACTTTGGCGCAAGGTTAAACCGGCACTTTCAGCCGGCCGTGTCCAATCGGTTGCCGTAAGGCTGATTGTGGAACGTGAAGACGAAATCAAGTCATTCAACTCAACATTCAATTATCGTGTAACGGCAAGTTTTATCTTGCCCAATGATACCGGGAAACAACAAATCATTGCTGAACTTTCAAAACGATTCAATTCGGCTGATGAGGCTTCCGAGTTCCTTGGGAAATGCATTGGAGCGCAATACAACGTTAGTGATGTAGACACAAAACCGGGTAAGAAATCACCGGCCCCACCATTTACTACCTCTACCCTGCAGCAGGAAGCCAGTCGTAAACTGGGCATGTCGGTTGCCCGTACCATGCTCGTAGCACAGAAATTATACGAGAGTGGCAAAATCACCTATATGCGTACCGACTCGGTCAATCTTTCGCACACCGCACTTGATATGGCTAAGAAGGAAATAACCTCACTGTATGGCGACAGATATGTAAAAACCAGGAATTATACAACAAAGTCAAAAGGTGCACAGGAAGCTCATGAAGCAATACGCCCAACCGACCTGCATAAGCAGAAGGTTAGTGGAGATGCTTCAGAACAAAGACTTTACGATTTGATCTGGAAGAGAACTGTTGCCTCACAAATGTCGGATGCCGAACTTGAGCGCACAACTGTTAATATTAGTATCACTAATAATTCTAAGGTTTTCAATGAGCGTTTTGTTGCAAAAGGTGAAGTCATAAAATTTGATGGTTTTTTGAAAGTCTACCTTGAATCGACTGATGATGAAAACGCTGATTCAGAAGATGGTTTGTTGCCTCCCGTTAAATCAGGTGATACTTTAAACCTGGTTGAAATGCTTGCTACTCAGAAATTCTCACAACAACCACCCAGATACACTGAAGCCAGCTTGGTGAAAAAAATGGAGGAGCTGGGAATTGGGCGTCCATCAACCTATTCGCCAACCATTTCCACTATTCAAAAGAGGGAATATGTTGTTAAGGAAGACAGGCCAGGTATCAAGAGAGAATATGATGTCATTACCCTTAAAAATGACAAAGTAAGTGCTGCCCGAAAAAGTGAAAATACGAGCGCAGAAAAGGCAAAACTCTTCCCAACAGAAATTGGAGCTCTCGTTACGACATTCCTGATGCAGAACTTTGAGAATATCCTTGATTACAACTTTACCGCAAACGTGGAAAAAGAGTTTGACGACATTGCACAGGGACAAAAGGTATGGAATCAAATGATAAAGGAGTTCTATGGTCCCTTTGCATCGCAGGTTAAGCAAACTCTTGAGAATTCTGAAAAAGTAAAGGCAGAACGCCTTTTGGGCATAGATCCCGAATCGGGTAAAAATGTTTATGTAAGAATTGGCCGCTTTGGTCCAATGGTTCAGATAGGCGAAGCTGATAACGACGAAAAGCCGCGTTTTGCAAGCCTGAAGAAGGGTCAGACAATGGAATCCCTTGATTTGAAAGGGGCATTGAAGCTCTTTGATTTCCCCAGGTCAATTGGTG
This sequence comes from Bacteroidota bacterium, assembly GCA_023428585.1. Classification (GTDB taxonomy): domain Bacteria; phylum Bacteroidota; class Bacteroidia; order Bacteroidales; family Lentimicrobiaceae; genus Lentimicrobium. The sequence continues at coordinate 646 of JAEYXG010000052.1, read as the reverse complement.
AATACGAAGAGGCTGAAATGACGGTTGCCATAGGAAGATTCGGTCCTTATATCAGGCATAAGTCGGCCTTCTATTCTTTGGCCAAGACTGATGATCCTGCCTCCATTGATCAGGAAAGAGCTGTTGAGATCATTGAAGAAAAGCGTAAGAAAGAGAGTGAACGCCTTATAAAAGTATTCACTGAGGATGAAACTATTCAAGTACTCAATGGTCGTTATGGTCCCTATATTGCGCAAGGTAAAACCAACTATAAGATCCCAAAAACAATGGATCCAAAATCCCTTACTTTCGATCAGGTTAAGGAGATTATAGGTGGAACCACCACAACTACAAAGCCGGTCAAGAAGTCCAAAGCCCCTGTTAAGAAAAAGGGACAGAAATAGTTATACTTCTCTCAACTGATTGCATATCATACATTTAGCCAAGGTGCTTCATGAACTTTTCATGCCCTTGACGGTAGTTTATCACGTATCACATTTTTAGGGCATGGTCAGATTGCCGATCTTGACTATTCAAAATTCCATGCAAGATTTCCTTTCAAATGAGGCTTATCCGTGTGTTATTCCAATGGAGATGGAGTTGTCAATTATTTAGTATAACATCCATTTAACATCCATACAATATCCATATAACATCGGTATATAAT